>JBMNOV010000052.1:0-11667 GCA_050943255.1 Syntrophomonadaceae bacterium | reverse complement strand
TGCATATCTAGACTTTATAAGTATCTGTTTTATATCTTCTCCAACCATTTTACTTGCACTGAGTAAGAACATATCACCTATCCAAGCAAAGGCTAGTGCATAAACTACCAGGATCTGTAATACTGGACTATATACTATATATACTCCCATAAGTACTAACATAAGAAGCGGTTTGGTGATAGAGAACAGTATCCGCTTGCGCTTAAACACTGCCCAAATGTTAATAATTGATAATAAAATATAGCTCTCTATCATATCCAGCTAATTTTACCCCTAAAAATTTAAATATAAATAATTATATATATGATTGTAAAATATGATATATATACAGGTAAATTTATAACTTGCCAAAAAACTTGTGCTATTCAGCAGAATTTAATAACTTCCAGCCAAAATAAATAAGAGAGCATCTTTCGATACTCTCTATTCACAGGGGGATTATAAGAGCCAACCGCAGTTAGCCATCCTTTTACTAAAAAATTGCTAAAAACGATTATGCCATCCGCTTACTTGATTCAATCATATTATTTTTTTGCAATCTTACTATGTTGATTAAATTGTCTTTGTTAAGATCATCTACTAGGTATAATGCTGCATCTGCATACTGAGTTAACTTTTCCAGAAAACTGCGGTTGGACTCAACCCCAATGCATATCATATTTATCTTATTATCCTTAATGTAGGTAGCTGCTTTTAAAGCATCAGCTTTAGCGTCCGTAGTCCAAAGCGGTGTATTCGGTATACCATCAGTTATTAAAACCAACAAGGGATTCTTTACCTGGTTATTTTTAATCAGCTCAACTGAATTCATAATGCCATTAGCTAAAGGGCTTAACCCCGCTGGAACAATAGTTGCCAAACCCTTACTTAAAACCCTTTGGTTTCGGGTAAAAGGAACAACGACACTACTACTGCGCTCCTGAAAAGTAACCACTGCTACTTTTTCTCTTCCAGTAATAAGCAAGTGTTCAGCTAAAAAACAAGCCGCTTGCCGCTTATCGCCGGCCATACTGCCACTAGCATCAATTAAAAGACATATGTCTATGGGCACATAAATCTTTTTATCATAAAAGTGTAAGTCCTGTTTTTTAATAGTAAAATGTTGGTCGCCTCTTAATATACTGTTTTTCTTAGCCTGTATAATTGTCTCTGGCACCGCTAAATCACCAGACCATTTTTTATCCGGATCGTTGATAGTTCGATTCCTATTAATATATATAACCTGGGAGGCTTTACAATCTGTTTCGCTTAGTTTCTTGAATTGACCTCTGCCCCCAGACGGTACCCCTCGTATTTTACGCCGAATTTCGGTTTCGAGCTCACACTTATGATTAACTATAAAATCTTTTAACCTTAATCCCTTTTTTGTAAGAACCTTTCCAAAAACACTATCCTTAATAAGTCCTAATTCTGTAAGTTGATCTATGTCGTGTTCTACATCTCCCCATTTCTTCCTCTGTTGTTCAATTCCTTTACGTTTGAATATATTGGTAGAGTAATTCTCCATAAACTGTTCAATCTCATCTACACCGCCTAATTTTTCAGCCAATTTAAGGATTAACTGGTTTACATTTTCCTTATCGCTAAGGGTGTAAGCATTTTGACCTTTAATATTTTTCCATGGAAGTTTTATATATTCAGCATAACTATCACGTTCTTGTTTTTGGGTTCCGTGTATAATATTACGGACTTTAGATAGATTAAGTCCAGATGTAATTATTTGCTCTTCTGCCGCCTCTGCCATTATATAAACTAAGTAGTACTCTTCACGATTCAGTCGGGCCAGAATATGAACATGATCATAACCTTCTTCCCCTTTTAGAAAAGGTTTTGCTATATCCTGGAATAAGTCGTATAATAATCCCTTACCCTGATTAGTGGTAATAAATACCTTATTGGCATAGCTAGTTACCATCTTAAAACACTCATCTTCAGCATATTTAAGCTGGGGATCATTTTCCATAAAGTATTTATATATAGACCAAAAAAGTGCTTTACCAACCTTACAAGGATCTATTTCTCCGGGTTGATGGTAAACATCAATATGAACAACCTGCCCGGTTTCCACATAATCCAGATAAGACTTCCCCGCATCCCGATTAGTGAAAATCTGAATCTGCCCTTTTACTCGCTTTTTAGGCATTTTACCATGAACCTTACAACTAACTACTGTACTTTCTCCCAATCTCAAGCCCTGATTTTGACCAAAATAAAGGTTTAAATAATTACCTACTGAAGTTGCCTTATCAACATTAGTCTTTTCACCTAGCATAAGATCACCCCTTCTAATAGTCAGCCGGGGTAAGCGTTTTCTCAGTGTGTATAAGTTCACCTCTATGCATATCCTTTAGCGGGCGAGCTATATGCCTAAAATAGTCCGGGGTTTCTTCTGATTTATTATTGTTCCTTTTGCTTTTACCACTCATAATATTGTCTTTTATTCCCCGCGCATCAAGATCATTAATCATTCGCAACATGGTGTCATTGTCAACCCGGTGCTTTAATACCAGAGGAATCATATGCGTAACATCGGTAATCATAATCTTATCTCGATTTTTTATAATACTATGCAATACTGCACCCTGCTGCATAGCTTCGATGGCACGAATACTTTCCAGGTTGTGTTTTATATAAAGACGTGCAATAAAATTACGGAGAAAATCAGGCAGATCTGTTTCCTCATACTTGATTGCCCACCTAATGATATCTTTACGATACTGGTCATTTTGGCTGCACTCAGTTTTCGCTGTCCCTGTTTCAGCTTTAACCCTATGAAAATGAGAATTCTGCTCTAGCATTTCCGATATTATTTCAAGAGAATCAGGGCGTCCCATATAACACACCATATCAAAACGATCAGATAACTGACGACGTATTTCTTCTAATGGACCAGGGTCTTCATCAGGATTAGAAGCTGCCCAAACTGAGACGTTAATTGGTATCTCTACTACTGGTAACCCTGCTTCCTCGATTTGAATGTGACCAGGCTTATTGCCCATCACATCTAGTAAAATATCGGTAATCTCCGGTGAGGTGTCCGCAAGCCGATTTATCTCATCTATAAAAATTATCCCCCGGTGCGCTTGTGGTATAATACCTGGAAGCAAATGGGCTTCCGCGTGAGTGTAATCAGTTAACTTAGCTAGGTCAATACTTCCGGCAACAGTCCCTACCTTGGCTGAATGCGATATCTCCAGGAAAGGCATGGGGATTTTCTCAATTCCGATTGCATCAATTTCTTCCCGGCTAAGGTTTTGATGGTGGGGACAATGGGGTGCAGATGGATCACAATTATATATACATCCCTTAATTCTTTCGATTGGGGGAAGTATATCCCGTGCCGCTCGCATTATAGTAGTCTTTCCTGTACCCCTTAAACCTTCCGCATGTATATGAAGTGGTTCCCCGACAAAACTAGAAACAATAGACATTATTACTAGTTCGAATAGAGCTTCATTACCCTCATAGCGTTGGAGTTTATGAAAAGGTATCACATAACATCACTCCAATCTCTTACTATAAATATCCAATATTTCGCCCCGATAAAGCCACTGTTTCTTAAAAACTATTAATCCCCCCTTTTATCCAATTCACGTACTAATCCTTACTTTATACTATAAAACATTCTGTGCTTTATTTCCCTATGTCTGATCTATTTGGTTGCCTAATGCGTATACTTTGCCACAGCTTGCTACTAATTTCACATATTTAACAGACAAGGATAAAAAGGCTAATAAAAAAAGCAAGGAGCAAGCAAAATTGGCTCCCTAAAGGCGTTACCTTATATAAAAATGCAACAACAAAATGATTATATAATGCAGTTATTAGGTTTATCCGGCGCAAATTATGACCTAATCAGTCGTTTCTACTACGTATTTAGATTCTTAACCTTTCCCGCAGTACCTTAGCCTTTGAACGGCTCAAAATTATATTTTTATCACTTTTATTTAAGTGCAAAATATATGACCCTTCTCCAAAATTAATTATTTCATTGATATAATTTATATTGACAATAAAAGCTTGGTGAGCTCTAAAAAAGTAAATACTATTTAGTCGGTTTTCAAGTTCATTAAGGGTATAATTACTTAGATATCCCCCACTACAAGTATATATATTTACCTTTTTCCCCTGACTTTCACAGTAAATAATCTCTTCCTGGTTTAATAACGCTATTTTACCCTTTTCACGCACAGGCAGTTTATTACAATATGGTTCTATGCTGCGGTATCTTTCCAGGATTAGGTCAATTCTCTCTTTCAGCTTGCTTATTACCATCTCTTCAATAATATCTTTATGGGCTATCTGGAGCTTAGCTCTTTCAACTGTCAGTTCAACTCGGCTCAATTCAATCGGTTTCACGATATAATCCAGAGCCCCTAATTCATATGCCTGTACTGCCATATCCTTTTTAGCTGTAATAAAGGCAAAAAGAGGTAAATCCTTTAATTGAGTTAACTTACGGGCAGTTTCCAGCCCTCCCATTTCGGGCATGGTAATATCCAGGAAAACAAGATCTACTTTTTTTTCCTGACAAAGCAAAAGAGCTTCAAGTCCATGTACAGCTTCCCCTACAATTTCAACATCTTTTATCTGCTCTAAAACATACCGGAGTACAATTCTTTCCCTTTCATCATCATCCACTATTAGCAATCTGACGGACACAGCAACCAACCCCTCTTACACAGATAGATTTGACCTGCCATATCTTTAGTATTATAGGTCACATAAAACAACCTGGTATCTTATAATTAAGATAAGTACTAAGTATTAAATAAGTAATTCTATTTCAAAAAATAATAAACATAACATTAGATTAATTTTAACCCAGAAATCCTAACTGGGGCGCACATATGTTTCACAATTACTAAAAATTTAAAATTATATATTTTTAACCCCAATTTTTTAAATGAAAACATATGTTAAATATACTATGATGTTTCACCTATATATTGTAGAATCCTTTAAAAATTATGCTGGATTTGTTATTCTATGCTCTAAAGGAGGAGTAAATAATGCGTTATGAAGGAACCATATATCGTCCCCCTAGTGAGGCCTACAGTCTTCTAATTCAAGCCACTATCGGTTGTCCCCATAATAAATGTACCTTTTGTAAGATGTATAAAAAAACTAAATTTCGATTACGCAGTACTGAAGAAATAAAGGAGGATTTAGCTGCTGCTCGGGATTATTATGGAAAATATATCGAGTCACTCTTTTTCCCAGATGGAAACACTATCATTATGAAAACCCCACAGCTGGTAGAAATATTAGAATATGCACGTAGTATATTTCCTTATCTGCAGCGTATAACCGTATATGGTTCAGCCCGTTTTGTAGACAGGAAAAGTGATGAAGAACTGCGCCAACTTAAGGAAGCCGGGCTCACCCGAATACACATGGGTATGGAAAGTGGTGATGACGTTACCCTGGAGTTAATTAAGAAAGGTACAACTTCCAGTCAAATTATCTCATCTGGATTAAAACTCAAAAAAGCTGGCATTGATGTAAGTGAATACTACCTAACTGGCATTGGCGGACTGAGCAGAAGCAAGGAGCATGCAATAAATAGTGCCCGCGTACTCAGTGCTTTTAGCCCAAACTTTATAAGGATAAGAACCCTGGTTCCCTACCGAGGAACTCCATTATATGAGGATTATATCAATGGAAAATTTACTTTATTAACCCCTCACCAAGCATTAGAAGAACTTCGCTTACTGGTTGAGAATCTAGACTGCGAAAATTCCATGGTACTAAGTGATCATATGTATAACTATTGGAATGTCCAAGGGAAGTTACCTGAAGATAAAGACAAAATGCTGGCATCCCTTGATTATGCACTTACTCTGGATGAATCAAATTTTCGTTCTTATCATCAATAACTATAATGGTTTGGTTAAAAACTCTGTAGCTCAAAATAGAGGTGCTGCCATAATTGGAACGCGAGATTATGCTTCCTTGAATATTAGCTAAATATTTATCATTAAACCACCTTCGCCCGCATAGGTTCCAATGGTAGCACTCATTTCCGCGATTATAATCCTTTTACCCGGATTATAACATCTTTCAATGTCTTCCCGAAGTTGAATAGCATCTTTTTCACAGTTTACATGGCTTATCCCAATTAACTTATCCTTGATTGAACTCCCGGCTAGTTCTCCTAGTAAACTTACCAGGCGTTGCATCGCCTTTTTTCTTCCTTTAACTTTCTCAATAACTTCGGGAACACCTTGTTCATTCCCTCTTAAAATAGGTTTTATATGTAATAATGTACCTGCCAGACCTTCAACCCGGCTCAAGCGTCCACCCTTAACTACATTTTCCAGTGTATCTAAGGTAAATATAACCTCACGGCTGGAACGGATCTGGGTTAACTTATCTAATATATTCTCCAATAATAATCCTTGAGCCGACATATGTGCAGCCTTAATGGCCATAATCCCAGTTCCAAGTGATGCTGTAAGGGTATCAAAAACTTTTATCTTGTCGTTACCAAGCATACTACAGGCTAATTGGGCTGTCTGGTAAGTGCTGCTTAGCCTCGATGAGAGACTCAAAAACAAAACTCCGTCATAATCCCTTAACCCCTTTTTAAAATACTTTATAAAAGTATGGGGGTCAGGAGCTGATGTTTTTGGGAGTGTCTTAAACATTCTCATTTTTTGTAAAAATTTAACCGGATCCAACTCGAATCGATCCAGAAATGTTTCCCCATTAGCAAAAGTAACCTTAAGCGGTATCATTTCAATATTATACTTTTTTAATTCATTCTCAGGCAGATCACATGATGTATCTGTTAATATCTTTAACAAAGTTTTACCCTCCTGGTTATTAAATGCAAAGTAATTTAGCTGTTAGAAGGGTCCATATAAAACCTATTAATTTTGCAGCTTTAGCTGCCTTGGCGGGACAACATATATTTCTTCCCCCCGAAAATCAAAGAAGTTGCTAAGCTTCCAATAAACCCCCCGGCTTAAGCGGGTGTCGGCTTCCCATCTAAAACTAATATAAGGAACATCACCTTTAAAATATAATTTAAGTTCATGATCGATTATCATCTCTTGAAGATCATGAAACACTAGTTTGATTGTCCCATCATCTTCTTCTACATAACCCTTTGCCAAAAAAGGTACGTCTTCAACTTTTAACGGGTTTAATTCTTGCCCCATTTTTATATAATAATTTCCATCTTCCTGACGTTTGATATTTTTGGCCAAAATATTGACTATATTGCGTCGAAACATTTCTGCCTGGCCATAGTACCATTTCCCATCTTTCCTAACGGTAATTTCCGAACGATCCATTGCAAAATCCCCCTGTATATTCTTGCTTATATTTTACTGCAATTTTATATACTAAGCAAAATTTGCTAAAGCTACCGGATATGGTAATCTAAACACTGTTACTGTTTAAACCCCAAAGGAGCGCTGATACCTCCTTTGGGGTGCTAGCTGCGCTCAGATGACTATGGCCTATATTTTCTTCAAGAACTGGCGTTACTTCATGAATGGTTAGTATAAAATAAGGACAAGCTGTAAAATAATAAATATTTAACCGCAAAAATTAAGAAAGGAACCATTTATGGAAAATACATTTGATATAAGCAAGAGATACAGAAAAAACGCTAAAAAGTCAGAATCAAAACTAAATAATAAAAAACACTTACTATTTCGAGTTATCATTATATTTTTCCTAGTAATAACAATAGGAACATTCGGTATTTCAGCTTGTATTGGCTGGTTTCTAACTCATCCTGTAAGAAAGCCAGTTATTACAACTCCAGATTCCTTAGCATTAAATTACGAAAATATTAAATTCACCAGTCGAGGTGATAATCTGACTTTAAAAGGATGGTTAATTCCAGCTTCCCAAAGTAAAAAGACCATAATTTTTGCCCACGGTTACAGCAATAATCGTCTTCAGTCAGATGTCCCCCTTTTACCTATTGTTAAAGCTGTAGTAAACGAAGGCTACAACGTGCTTATGTTCGATTTTAGAAATTCCGGAGAATCTGAAGGCCATTTAACCTCAGTAGGCGAATACGAGGTTAATGATCTTTTAGGGGCTATAGACTATGTTAAAGCTAAACCAGAAATAAGTGAGGAAATTATCCTTTTCGGGTTTTCCATGGGAGCTTCTACAGCTATACTTGCCGGTGCCCGGGAACCATCAGTCACAGGAGTAATTGCTGATTCACCTTTTTCCGATTTGAAAGTCTATTTAGACAATAATCTAGCCAAATGGACCCACTTGCCTCCAGTACCATTTAACCAGGCTTTCCTGGCAGTTGTCCCTATTTTAACAGATCTTAAACCTGGTACTGTAAGTCCGGTCAGGGAAATAAGCCAAATGAATAATAGACCAGTATTGTTGATACACGGTGAAAGTGATATGACTATTCCATTAGAAAACAGTGAAATTCTCCAATCGGCTTATCCCCGAGCCCAGTTTTTACGCATTCCTAAAGCTCAACACATCCAATGCTTTGCTACCAACCAGGATTTATATTTTAAAACCCTTTTTGCTTTTCTGGAGCGGCTTATATAAGCCTAAACAGATTCTATCCTGTTGACATCTTCCCTTTCATTGGTAGCACGGGTAGTATTCTTCCCTTCGCTAAAAATTAAGTATTGCCCGACCTCAGTAAACCAGTACTTTGTGCTTATTATAAATGCAATGATAAAGTACCCATGATAACTAAAACGGTTACATATTTTGAACATTCTTAAGCTGTAAAGATCGCTGGTATATAGCTTCTATTTCTCGATTGCTAATTTCCCGGTTATTCATCTTGAGCCCAGCCAGCCCTAAACCATGTTTTATTCCTAGATCGCGTAGGTAAGTAATAGTCTCAAGAGGTAATTTAGCTCCAATGCTATAGTCATTATAATCGCCTTCTAGAGCTAGCAAAACCGTTTCGGAAAGACAGGCCAGATTAACACCATCACGGTAGCCTAGGTTCGGACCAAAAGCTATATCACTTGGGTATTTTACCAGTCCACCTTCCAGAATAAGAACATCGTCACGTTCTTCAAATGTCTGGGGAGAGACATCCGCCGGACGGGCAACATCACAGACAACTACTCCCGGCTTCAAGTGCTGCGGGTATATTACATAGTCAGGGGAATTACTAGCCGCAACAATCATATCACATAATGGTAAAGTTTCATCAACCTGGATACTCGCCTTAACCGGCAGCTCAATATTTAAATACTCACACATATCAGATAATAACGATGGCGTTAAATCTGTAGCTTTTAAAATTGCCTGACCCAATTCCTGAGCTTTTTTACTTGACCGGCTCAGCAGTATATCAAGACTGCGCTTTAACCACCCGCTTAAACCGCTTAATTGATCTGCCTTCATTCTCTGATAAGCATAAGCAAAAAGATCAGTTACTAAAGAATCCAGCCTACGCTGACTACTGTTTATCCTTTGGGGATTACCCAGCAGTATAATCCGGCTTGATTTCTCCGAAAGTAAAAACGCACATGCACGCCCAATGGAACCGCTAGCTCCTACTACAGCAGCCTGAGCCTTAGCTATATTTATATGCATCATATTCGCCCCAGCAAATAATGCCTCCATGGCCATCAAGGTAGTAAAGCTATTACCACTAGTAATAGCTACCCCTCTGCCCTGAACAGTTCTCCCCCCATGAGTTACAACCGAGGTTAAGGCCCCCAAACCAATTATTTTTGCCCCTAGTTCTCTACCAAGATCTACAGCTTTGGCAATAGCCTCCTGAGTTTTATTACGCGGTAAGCTCATTATCTCCCGGGCACTATAGGAAACTCCAATTAACCAACCTTCGGCTATCTTACCTTCTAATGATCTGATAGCCGGCATGTGACAAACTACCTCAACCCCAGCACTATCCTTCTGCCATTCCAGGAAGCGGTAAAGCTCCTGCCGGGAAAAGCAACTAAAAGATGGGTTATTAGCCACCACGTCTTCAGGAGCCGGGTAATGTATAATAAAAGCAAATTTTTGGCTAGCTTGTTCCCCTTCTTTGATTTTGGCACCTTTTATTTTGCGGCTAACCGCACGGTAATCAACAACTTCTTCTATTTTTCGATAGTCCCCTATAAGGTAACGATAAAGCTTAGCATAATCACGGTAATTTATTATTCGGCATACGACTTCAAGTGCCTCCAGTACTTTATTCATATCTTCATAAGAGATATTAAGAGATGGTTCTAACCTCAGTGTCATCGAATCATTCAAAAAAGGAGCTATCCTAATATGATAGACATTCAATAAAAAGCCTGCTATTAATGCGGTAAAGCCTCCACAGTTGGCTAGAAAAGTCATATCATAAGACCCACAATCTTGCAGATCATGAAATTCTATACCTAGCATAAGGCCACGACCCCGGACTTCTTTAACCGCACCTGGGTAGCGCTCTGCCAATTGCTCCAATTTACTTAGTAAATAATTACCTTTTTCGGCTATTTCAAATATTAATTGTTGCTGATTACAAAGTAACTTTTCTATTACGGCCTGACCTACATAACAGGTAAGATTATTATTAGCAAAAGTAGAACTGTGCAGCATTCCGAAATCATCATTCCATATGCGTGGAGAACTGATACATACACCTAAAGGAAGCAGTCCACCGCCCAGCGCCTTAGCCAATAACATAATATCTGGCTCAATATCATCATGTTCGCATGCAAACAACTTACCAGTTCGACCTAAACCAGTTTGAATTTCATCAATAATAAAAGCAGTTTCATAAAAAGTACATATTTCCCGAGCAGCCTTTAAGTAGCCAGGTTGGGCAACTATTATACCTCCCTCACCTTGCACCGGCTCAACAATAAATGCTGCAATATTGCTGCCATATTGGGCAAATACCTGTTGCAATGCTTCTACATCATTGTATGGTATGGTTATAAAACCAGGAATAGGAGCTAAAAAGGGTTTTTGATAAGACTCTTTTCCCGTAGCTGATAGTGCGCCCATGGTCTTACCATGAAAACTATTTTTAGTAGAAACAATTATTTCCCTGCCCGTACTTGACCTTGCTAATTTTATAGCTGCTTCTACCGCTTCCGCTCCGCTCTGACAAAATGTACAGTAACAAAGATCTCCAGGGCTGCAGTCAGCCAGCATATTAGCAAGTTTTATTGCTTCACCAGGAAGCGATGGCTGCACCAGACTTGGTAATGATTTTTGCCTTACTTCCTGTATCTGCTCCCAGATAAAATCAGGATTATAACCAAAAGGCACCGCACCGTATTGAGAAATAAAATCAAGATAGTGCTGGCCTCCATCATCAATCAGGTAGCTGCCCTTACCCCTTACATAGTTTTTATCTAACTGAAAAAGGCTTAAAGTTTTTTTCAGAGTAGGATTAAGAAGGTCTTTTTGCAGATCTTTCATGAAACTTCTCCCTTCATTTCCTGTGCACATGTTTGTGCATTTTATAACTTCATATGTCTCAATTTTATATATAAAAAATTAGCTGTCAAATTATTTTGATTTTTTTCTAGGAAAAGTAATCATTATGCATTAACACCATATTTAGTTGTAACAAACACTATTAGTATATTTTTTATCTACAGCATTATAAACGCTATCCTAAAAGAGAGCCAAAAAAGATAAAAACGCTAGCGAAAAAGTGGACCACTCTGCCAGACCAATCCCCTATCATTGAAAGTGCAG
>JBMNOV010000010.1:0-49357 GCA_050943255.1 Syntrophomonadaceae bacterium | reverse complement strand
TACAAAATGTCAAACAAATATGAATAAATAAAAACACCTCCTAAAGAGTTAACTAGGAGATGTTTAACTAAAAAATGTATTTTTTATATTTATAATATAAATATATAAATGTTGGTTTTATGGTTAATTTTTGATACACGAAATAATCATATTGATTTAAACGATACTATTTTCTATCTTAATCCGTAATTATCCATTTTTCGATAGAGTGTAGCCCTGGCAATTCCTAACCTTTTGGCAGATTTCGAAATATTCCAATTGTTTTTTTCTAGAGTTGATTTTATTATCATTTTTTCCTCAGATTTTAATGATTTATCATCATCTATTTTTTCTTCTAAACTATAATATGTTTTTACTTTTTCATTAAACGGTAGGTTAAGGTCTTCAACCTTTAATTCTGATCCATCACAGAATACAAGTGCTCTTTCCAATAGGTTCTCAAGTTGGCGTACATTTCCGGGCCAGTTATATTTCTCTAATGCCTGAATTGCTTCGGAGCTTAAACTAACAAGCTCTCTTCCCAAATTACTACATTTTACCTGAAGAAAATACTCTGCGAGAACCGCTATATCCTGCTTTCTTTCTCGGAGAGGAGGGAGATTTAATGTTATAACATTAATGCGATAATACAGGTCTTCGCGAAAATGCCCTTCCTTAACGTTCTTCTCCAAATCCTTATTGGTTGCAAGAATTAGGCGAACATTTACCTTAAATGGCTGATTACCTCCTAAGCGTACTACTATCCTATCCCTGTAAGACTCTCAACAAGACTAACTGAAGATCAAGCGGCATTTCACCTATTTCATCCAAAAACAAGGTCCCATTATTAGCTAACTCAAATTTACCCGGGCTGCCACCTTTTTTTGCCCCTGTGTATGCGCCTTCCTCGTAACCAAATAATTCACTACCAATAAGCTCCCGGGGCAGGGCACCGCAGTTTAGAGCCACAAAGGGCGCATTTTTACGCGGACTAGCATTATGAATAGCATGTGCTATCAATTCCTTTCCTGTCCCGCTTTCACCAAGTATAAGTATGTTAGAAGTTGTTAGGGCAGCCGACTTAGCCTGGTTAATTACTCTCTTAAAAGCCGGGCTTATTCCGATAATACTGTCAAAGGTAAATCTTGCCTTGTATCCTGCCATTTTACTAGTCGTACGGATAACGGTTTCTAATTCCCTTAGGATTATTATCACTGCATCTGTTTTCCCCTTGGAGTTTAAAATTGGCTTAGTTGATATGACTAAGCGAAGCTTACGTTTATTTATATCTAAAAAACACTCCGCTTCTTCGTGCGCTCTACTATATTTAAAGGTTTTCTCTACACAGTTGAGTTTACCCAGCCTTTCATAATAAATCTGGTTAAGAAAATGTTTAGAATCTGCCTTTAGTATTTCACTAGCTCTATCATTAATAAAGGTTATTATGCCTTCTGCATTTACAAGCATAATTCCTGAAGGCAAAGACTCTATTAATCCCATTACAAGGTTATTTAAGCTTTGTAGATGCAATTGTCGTTCAATAAATTTAGCAACCGCTATAACCAGCGCAAGAGTATGTGGATTAGCTTCTTCCTTAAAACCTGTCATATTAATAATCCCAACAATTTGCCCCTCAGCATCCTTCACCGGAGCAGCTGAGCATGCTGCCCGCTGGCCTAGTTTACAGTAATGTTCGGTCCATATCACTTGAATTGGGGCTTTTATATGCAAACAGGTCCCAATAGCATTAGTGCCTACTGCTGCTTCTTTCCAATCGGCACCTACTGATAAACCACCTGAGCAATTATATTTGTAAATATCGGGATCTGCAATCCCCTTTAAAATAATTCCCTCTTCATTGCTTATCCAAATACCAAAACCCGATCCTTGGACAACGGAATAAAAATCTTGAATAACAGGGATTGCAATATCAAGAAAATCCTTTTTCCGTTCCACCTCATCAGTTAGATCTTTACCATGCAAAACAATAGTTGCACTTTCTAAATTAGGATCAACCCCCATTTCCTTGCACCTTATCCAAGATTCATAGATTTCTTTTCTATGAACAACATTTCTTTCGTAATCTAGCCTAACTTTCTCTAATGTATCATTAAAGAGGTCATCTAAAATCAAGTTCACTTGCATTAACCCCCTTATGCACTTACCTGATATACATGCCACCATTAACATCAAGAGTTATGCCAGTAATATAATCTGAGTATTCTGAACTAAGAAAGAAAACTGCTTTCACAACATCCTCTGGTTCTCCAAAACGCCCTAAAGGAATGCTTTGCAACAAAATTGCGCCTCTTTCAGATAAAACCTTGTTATTTAATATAGGGGTATTAATTATATTTACATTGATGTTATGCTTAGCCAGTTCTAACGCAATGCTTTTACTAAAACCTTCAATTCCTTTTTTAGCTACATTATAGCGATTGGAAGGTAAACCCTTTTCCCCCAAAATTGATGTAAAGTTAATTATCTTTCCATATTTGAATTTGACCATTACCTTAGCAACACTCCGACAAAAGTAAAATGTTCCATATAAGTCATTTTTGGTTAATATATCCCAGGTAGTTTTATCTGTGATTTCCGTTATTACAGATTGCTGGCATATACCGGCCATATTAACTAAAATGTCTATTCTCCCTGACCAGTTAGCAATTCTAGCTACTGTTTTATCAACATCACTACTATTAGTTATATCAGTTGAAAGGATTAATAATTGGCCTATTTTATCATGATTTTCTTTTATTAAGTTATCTAGCCTATCTTGATCTATATCTACAGCAGCAACTCTAGCATCACTGCATAAAAATTGTCTAACTGTTTTTTTACCTATTTCCGAAGCTGCTCCGGTTACAATAACCGTCTTTCCATAAAAATTCATTTTAAATTGTAGCCTCCTCTTGACCATAATTTATTACAATCAAGATTAAGTTCGTCTCAGATAGTATCATTTTTTGGTTGATATAATTATATTGAGTAATTAGATTTACATTGGCCTTTATTTCACAATCCATATACTGTTTTGATTTTTTATTATAGGTGGGTGCTCTCACCTCCAGGATATTGTATCTGGGTTTATATTTGATTACTTTAATTCGTTTTAATGTGATATGTTAAAAGCATGAGGCTAAGATATGAGCTCCTGCAAAGGTATGAAACGTTTAGGGAACAAATATTATAAAAGCAGCAATAAAAAATCACTTACTTACAATAGTTTCAACGTAAGTATTATTTTTCCTTTATATTAATATATATTTTGTATAATAAACATAAAATTTTTCTGGTACTTTTATATTTTTAAGATTGATCCTGATATTACCATCCTCTGCACTTGTTGGGTACCTTCGTATATCTGCAGAATCTTAGCATCTCGCATCAGTTTTTCTATAGGATAATCTTTCATATAGCCGTAACCTCCATGAATCTGAACTGCATCTACTGCAATCTCCATAGCTATATCTCCAGCAAATAGTTTACACATAGCGCCAAGTTTTGAATCTATCTTCCCACTATCTATTTCTGCGGCTGCCAACCATACCAAAGAACGAGCAGCTTCAACTTTAGTCGCCATATCTGCAAGCATAAAAGCAATCGCTTGATGCTCTGCAATAGGTTTTCCAAATTGTGTTCTAGTTTTAGCATAATTTATAGATTCCTCTAATGCGCGTCTTGCGACACCTACAGCAGCAGCCCCAATACTCATTCGGGTACGATCAAGAGTCTGCATGGCTATTTTAAACCCTTGTCCTTCTTTTCCCAATAAATTACTGGCCGGTATCCGTACATCTTCAAAGATTACTTCAGCGATATGTGAAGCCCTGTCACCTAATTTATCCTCAACCTTTCCCATGGAAACACCGGGTGTATCTCCAGAAACCAGGAAAGCACTAATTCCTTTTGTACCCTGGGTACGATCAGTTTTAGCAAAAACGGTATACATATTGGCTATTCCACCATGGGTAATAAAACACTTGGTCCCATTTAGAACGTACTCATTTCCCTTTCTTTCAGCTTTGGTTAGCATTCCTGCAGCATCAGAACCTGCACTTGGTTCAGTCAAGCAAAAAGCCGCTAGTATGGGTGCCTCAGCAAATGGCGGCAACCAGTAATCCTGTTGTTCCTCTGTCCCTGCTATTAGAATTGGAGTGAGGGCTAAAGTATTACCATCCCAAGCACCGCTAATCCCCAGACAACCATAGGCAATTTCTTCTATAAGAATTGCTTCGGTTACATGATCAAGCTCTAAACCTCCGTATCTGGCTGGTAAATTAAAGTTCCACAGCCCAATTTCGAAGGCCTTTTTTACTATTGGCCAGGGAAATTCACTTTTCCTGTCATATTCATCTGCTACAGGAATAATTTCATTTTTAACAAATTTGCGAGCCATTATTTGCATATCTTTTTGTTCGTCAGTCATTTCAAAACTAATCATTAGTAACCACCTCCATTTAGTAATTGTTTAATGCAAATACCTAATAAGATAATCAAGTTTATAATCTTTATACTGCCTGGGGATACATTTTGGGTATTCCCCAGGCATTTACGAAATCGGGGATGAATTTTATTTCTCCCCAATAAACTAATTAATCTAACTGGAAATTATTATTCGACCCAAATAATTGCGCCAGAACCCTGGGTTAAACCACCACAAATGGCACAGGCAGCATAGCCCCCGCCGTTTTCTTTTAGATTATAGGCAGCAGTCATCATAACACGAGCCCCGCTCGCAGTGTTAGGATGACCAATGGCAATAGCACTGCCGTTTACATTTAATTTTTTCTTTAATTCGTCATATTTAACTGGGTCATTATCAAGGATTGGTTTCGCTGAAGCCTCTTTTACCATATCTCCGTAATTGCTATTTAACCACCTGTCATTTGAGAGAAGTTTGCAGGAAACAAGAGGGACACAGGCAAAAGCTTCATTTATCTCAATGAATTTCATGTCATCAATAGTTAAATTTACTTCATCTAAGCATTTTTTTATTGCAAATGCTGGCGAAACAGGCATTATCCGAGGTTGTAATGCTATAGCTGCAATTGCTACCAGCGTATATATTACATCCCAACCGTTTTCTTCAGCAATTTTTCTGGTGGTAAATATTTGGGCAGTAGCGCCGTCGTTCATTCCTGGAGCATTACCTGCTGTACAAGTTGGATTTCCGAAAATAGGTTTTAATTTGGAAAGCCCTTCAATGGAAATATCAGGCCGGTATTGTTCATCTATATCCAATATTTTACGAGAAGTAACATTACCTTTTTTATCTTGTTTAATTATTTCATAGGGAACCATTTCATGTTTAAAGAATCCCCGTTCCCAGGCTGCACCATAGTTTTTATGGCTGGCAAGAGCAAATTCATCCTGCTCTTCTCTAGAAACACCATACTCTATCGCCACATTACCGGAATCAACTGCTACCGGTGCATAATCTTTATAACCTAAAGGTATAATAGGATCCTCCATTAGAAATGAACTATGTTTTTTGCCTTCCCATCTAATACCACGCAGTAGGAAGGGAACTGTACTAAAACTAGTAGAGCCGCCAGTCATTATGATACTAGCTTCACCAAGCTTTATGCTTCTGGCCCCGTATTTTACAGTAGACATAGCCGAAGTACAGGCTTGGTCAAAGGCTAAAGAAGGTGTTTCCGGTGAAATACCCGCCTTTAACATGGTCTGGCGGGCTACTACTGGAGTATAGGGGTCTTTACAATTGGTTGTATCACCATTTCCCCACCATACTTCATCAATTAGTTCAGGGTTAAGATTAATTCTCTTCATCGCATTTTTCATTGCTACCGCACCTAGATCATAAATATCTATATCTTTTAAGGAACCGCCAAACCGGCCAAAGGGAGTTCTAACCGCACTGATACATACAATGTCATCTTTACTTTTAGAAAAACTCATATCCTCCACTCCTTTTCATTAATTATTCGATTATTCGGTTTACTCAAACCTCGAACTATAATAATACTCCCGGTGCAATAACTTGCACTTGGTGCAACAAGAAACAAGACAGCACCTTTAACTCATCATTACCTCCAAAATAGCGTATTTAAAAAACCATCTCTTAAGAAATTCTATTACTGAGCTACCCAGCCGCCATCAACACTTAAAACAACCCCTGTGCAATAACTTGCACCTGGTGAAGCAAGAAATAAGACAGCACCTTTTAGCTCATCTTCACCACCAAAACGACGCATAGGTATATACTGCATCATGATTTCTTGACTTTTGTCCAGGGTACCAGCAGTCATCTTAGTAGGAAACCAGCCAGGGGCTATTGCATTAACTGTAATGTTATATTTTGCCCATTTAACAGCCAGGTCTTTAGTTAAACCAGCTATACCAGCTTTGCTCGCTTGATATGCTACTGTATCCATAACCTGTGCTGGCGCCCCTACAAATGCAGCCAATGAGGCCAGGTTAATTATTCTGCCATATTTTTGTCGAGCCATTATTTGCCCTGCTTTTTGCATCATTAACCATGAGCCAGTAAGGTTTGTTTCTATTACTTTTTTCCATCCTTCCAGCGGATATTCTAGGGAAGGTGCCCCCCATGTAGCTCCTGAATTATTTACCAGTATATCTACCCGACCATATTCATGTAATACTGCATCGTAAAAATCCTCGATTGTTTCAGGCTTACTCACATCTACTCTAGCTGGTAAAACCTTAATCCCCAGTTCTGCTTCCATCTTTTTTGCTAGCTCTTCACACCTATCTAATTTTCTAGCAGCAATTACTAAATTAGCGCCAGCTTCACCCAGTGCATATGACATTTGTAATCCTATACCTGCAGCTCCTCCGGTTACAATAGCTACCTGTCCAGTAAGGTCAAATAGTTCTTTATTAGATCTCATAGCAGTACCCCACATTTATTTATATTCATAAAATCCTTTACCAGTCTTACGTCCTAAAAGCCCAGCCAAAACCCTTTTTCTAAGTAATGGTTGCGGTTTATAGTGTTCGCCAAAGTCACGTTCCATTGTTTCCATTCCATGCATAGCTATCTCTGCACCTACCAGGTCAAGCAAAGTACAAGGCCCCATAGGGTGACCTGCGCAAAGTTTCATGGCCTTGTCGATCTCCTCGGGTGAATTACCTTCCTGTACCAGCTTTACTGCTTCATTCATCAAGACATCTAATAAACGACTTACAATAAATCCCGCATAATCAACTGCTATAGCAGGATCTTTCCCAATTTTTTTAATGTAATCCAGAGTTGCATCCATTGTTTCATCCGAAGTTAATTGTCCGCGGATAATTTCTACACCTTTCATTAGGGGAACCGGGTTCATAAAATGAATTCCAATTACCTTATCACCTCGAGTAGTTACACTGCCAATTTCAGTAATGGGAATTGCCGAAGTATTGCTTCCTAAAATAGCTTCTGGTTTGCAGAGTCTTTCAAAGTCTTTAAAAATCTCTTGCTTTAGTTCCAAGTTTTCAAAGACACATTCCACAACCAGATCAGCATCTTTTAAAGCATGCTGCATATTTGTTGTTAGATTAATTTTTTCTATAGCACCATCCATTTTATCCTGTTCTAACATGCCTTTTTTTACCATTTTACCCAGGTTATTTTTTATCCCAGTCATAGCCTTTTCCAGCGCTAGTTCATTAATATCATTTAAAAAAATCTGATAACCAGCTAATGCACTTACCTGAGCTATTCCGCTGCCCATTGCACCTGCACCAATAATTGCGATATTTTTAATTTCCATATTGAAACCACCTTTCCATTACTTACGAGATAGTCTATTCCCGCCTTATGTAATTATTAACAAATAAACTGAGCTTTTCGCTTTTCTAGAAAAGCTGCCATCCCTTCCTTTTGATCAGAAGTAGCAAAACACTCTGCAAATAACTCAATTTCAGTTTTAAGCCCTGTTTCCAAATCAACATCTGAACCTTTATTAATTGCGGATTTAGCTAATTCTAAAATAAAACTGGATTTTTCGCTTATGGCCTTGGCTATTTCCATAGCTTTTTCCAAAACCTGATCATGAGGTACTACATGGTTAACAAGTCCAATCTCATAGGCTCTTTTACCATCAATAATTTGTCCTGTATAAATCATCTCTTTGGTTAACCCAATACCAATTAAACGCTGCAGACGTTGAGTTCCGCCACCACCAGGAATTATACCTACGTTGACTTCAGTCTGGCCAAATTTCGCTTTTTCAGAGGCCACCCGGATATCACAACACATAGCTATTTCACAACCGCCACCAAAACAATAACCATTAATAGCAGCTATTACCGGACGAGGAAAGTTTGCTATCGCCTGCTGCCCTCCAAATACAATTTTTAATGCAAAATTGCGGGCTTCAATCAACGAGAATTTTGCCATACTAGTTATATCAGTACCTGCTGCAAATGACTTATTTCCAGCACCTGTTATAACCACTACTTTTACGTCTTTGTCATCCCGCATTTTAGTAAAAACGTCCTCAAGCTCAGCGAATACTATTTCATTTAGCGCATTCATAACTTCGGGGCGATTTAATGTAATTAACATTATATTGCCATCTAAATTACAGGTAATTGTGTTATAAAGGTATTCCACTTTTAGACCTCTCCTTTCTTGGTATAACTAAGGCTTCCCCCTCTAATACCACCTCACCTTTCTGATTGGTACAGTATGTCCGTAACCATACCTGGTTTTTTTCTTCGTTTTTACCAGTCACCTCTACTGTTGCCGTAATTGTATCGCCAATATAAACAGGTTTTTTAAACTCACATGTTTGTTTAGCATATATACAGCCAGGACCAGGTATTTGGTTTCCCAAGACATTGGATATAAAACCTAAGGATAGAATTCCATGTGCTATCCTACTTCCAAATGCTGTTTCTTTTGCATATTCGTGGTTTATATGCATAGGATTCATATCACCGGTAACCCCTGCAAAGTTGTATACATCATATTCGGTAATCGTTTTGGTGAAGGAAGCATTATCACCAATATTAAGGTCGCGAATTCCCTTACTTACCATAAATTAATCCCCCTCAATGCATTTCCATAATTTATAAGTGCAATTATTATGCCAACCCAATCTAAATGCTGTCTCCTGCCTAAAATTGGGCATCTTTTTTATATTGCCATATGAAATTTCAATTATTTTTACTGTCTCATTTTTAAACATTTGGATTATTAGACACTTGTTTTAATTCAAATCTTAAACTAGTTATTAAATATTGATATTCCCTTATGCTGGCATCAGCAAAAACACACAAAAAAAAGGCCCCTTGAATTTATTAATTAACAGATGCCTTATGTTCTATTAAAATTTATATCAATTGTAAAATATGTGTATTATTATGATACATGTTTAGTAATGCCTTGATTTTGGTTTTAATCTGTCCTTTAATTATAAGTGATATAAAATATAAATAGTAAAGAAGGTAAGATGGTAATGATTAAGGAAGTGTTATCCGGTATTTTTCGAATAAAAATACCATTACCTAATAATCCCTTACGTTATTTAAATTCATACTTGATCAAAGGAAAAAAGAGGAGCCTTTTAGTAGATACAGGTTTTAATTGGCCAGAATGCAAAAAGGCCCAGCTGGAGGGAATAAAAACTTTAGGCGCGAATTGGCATGATATAGATTTTTTTATTACCCATGTGCATAGCGACCATTGTGGATTAGTTTATGACTTGATACAAAAAGGTACACAAGTATATTGTAGTAGAACTGATGCTGAATTAATGCAAGCTATCGAATTCGGCAGTTATTTAAAAGAGGAAAAAAATTTCTTAATTCAAAATGGATTTCCTGAAAGAATGATACTGAAAGATGATATTTATGATTATACCTCAGGTAGCAACATAGATTTTACCTATGTAGATGATGGTGATATCCTTAATTATGGTAGCTATAATTTAATGTGCATTAGTACTCCTGGACACTCTCCTGGTCACATATGTTTATATGAGCCCGAACATAAATTTTTAATATCTGGTGATCACATATTAGGTAGTATAACTTCAAATATAACCGCCTGGGGCGGAGTAGATGATTTCCTGGGACATTATCTAGCTAGTTTAGATAAAATTGATACTCTGGATATTAGTTTGGCTTTACCAGGACACCGCCAACTAATTTATAATTGTCATAGCCGAATAAATGAAATAAAACTTCATCACCAAAAGAGGATAGGTGAAATCCTTAATATCTTAAGAAGCGGGAGTATGAATGCTTACCAGGTCGCCAGTTTTATGCACTGGGATCTGACTTATAAATCATGGGGTAGTTTTCCAAAATTTCAAAAATGGTTTGCTACTGGTGAGGCAATTGCACATTTGGAGTATTTGACTAAGCGTAATCAAGTACAAAAAATAAAACTAGACAAAAGTATAGTATATTCACTTGCCTTGGCCAATACATCTGGTTGTTTGACAAATACGAACCAAATTCAATATAATTAGATTATGGTTAGATTGCTTTTTGTTTGTTTACTTTATAAATTAAATACCCAATCTTTTAAATAGTTGCAATAAATGTAAAGTATATTTTATTGTATACGTTTAATACTAAAAAAAATAAATAAAGGAGTATTTAATTATGGATAATAAGCTAGAAGTTAACAACGAAAAGGAAAAAGGCTCAACTAGTGAAAAATGTATGGAACAAGAAATACTGGAACTTAGTGATGAAGAATATTACCAACTCGTAGTTAGTCAAACCTATTAATCCATAGGCCTTATGTTATAATAATGAATGGAATACGCTTGCTTGTGTGGGTGGTCTGACTAGTTTTACTAATGCCATCGAAGCTATATTCCCTAAAACAGAAAGTGTATTATCCATCAGATTCGCAATACAACCCGGTTCGTTTTCTATAAAGACATAAGATACTTCGTCTATAATATATGTAAAAAGAGCGCACTAGCGCTCTTTTTTATCTAAAACTCTTTGCCAGGGAAAGCCAGCGTATCGCCATAGCTTTTATTTTCTGAAAACTACCCGATGTATTCTATATTAACAACATCTGCAACCTGCATATACAAGCACGGACTTAAGTGCCCCTGGATCGCGCACACCTTAAAGGGCCTACACCTGTCGTATCCTGGCATTTACCCATTATCACAGTTCGGGAAAGGGGCGGATGATCCGCGCTAATACTCCCTGCATATAGGAAATCGCCACCCCATAATTGGTGATCGGGACCCCTTTTTGCGCAGCCTTTTCCAGGCGATTCAGATAAGCATTACGGCTGATGGTACAGCCGCCGCATTGCAGGACCAAGCGGTATTGGTCGATGTCATCCGGGAAAGAAGGCCCGGCGGCAACCACAAATCGCAGCTTTTTACCGGTGTAATTTTCCATCCAGCGAGGGATCTTGACCCGACCGATATCGTCGGACATGGCATGGTGGGTGCAGGCCTCGGCGATCAGGATCTTGTCCCCGTCTTCAAGCTTATCAATGGCTTTTACCCCTGCGGTCAGTTGGCCTAAATCTCCTTTAAAACGAGAAAATATTGTAGAGAAAGTAGTTAAAGGAACGGTTTCCGGGACAGCTTGTGCTACCTGATGCACCACCTGGGAATCAGTGATGACCAATGCGGGAGGCTCAGCTAATTTATTTAATGAACGGGTCAGCTCCGTTTCTTTTACTACAAGAGCCATGGCCTGGTTATCCAGTATGTCCCGGATGGTCTGTACCTGAGGCAGGATTAGTCTGCCTTTAGGAGCACCCAGATCAATAGGGACCACCAATAGCACGAAATCCCCCGCCTTGATCAGATCCCCCACCAGGGAAGGCGACTCCAGACCAGGAACATTTTTTAAAGCCCGGATCTTCTCTTTTAGTTCTTTTATCCCTTCCCCGGTCGCTGCCGAAGTCATAACATGGTTAAGGCCGCGCTCTTTAACGGCATCGATGGCTTCACCGGCAGAGCAACAGTCCGTTTTATTTAATACTATGATCACTGGTTTGGCTTTGGCCTGCATAACGGTGAGTATTTCTTCTTCAAAAGCAGTCCACTTGCCATCACCAATAATGATAAGACCTACATCGGCATCTTTGATCACTTCCTGGGTTTTTCCTCGGCGTTTCTCCCCCAATTCTCCCACATCATCGATCCCAGCAGTATCAATGACCACACAAGGCCCCAACGGGTTGATTTCTACGTTTTTCATCACCGGGTCAGTGGTGGTACCAGCAATATCAGATACAATGGCCAATTCATATCCCACCAGCGCATTGAGCACGGATGATTTCCCGGCATTGCGCCGACCCAAAAAAGCAATGGCAACACGCATTCCTTTGGGCGTTTCGTTTAAGCTGGTCATTTCCTTCCTCCTGATTAGAATCTAAAATCTCGCCGTCCTTTGGCAATCTCGTCCAGGCTTTTTGCGGCAATGGTTCTAATTTTTTCATTGGGAATGTTCTTCAGTTCGTCATCGATCAATCGTTTCCCGGTTTGTTTGGTTTCTGCGGAAGCATAATCCTCTAAATACTCTTTTAAAGTCATAAGCGCATTGGGGTGGCAGCAATTTTGGATCTGCCCGGTTTTGGCCAGACTCATAAAGCGGTCACCGGTTCTGCCTTCCCGGTAACAGGCCGTGCAAAAGCTGGGAATATAACCGAGTTTCATCAGCCATAAGACCACCTGGTCCAGGGTCCGGGTATCATTCACATCAAACTGCTCCGACTTCTCTTCTTCAGGTTCCGGTTCCACATATCCGCCTACACTAGTGCGGGAACCACCGCTGATTTGCGAAACGCCCAGATGCAGGACCCGCTCTCTGCACTTCTGGCTCTCACGAGTGGAAACGATAATGCCCGTGTAAGGAACTGCGATGCGGATACAAGCTACCAATTTGGCAAAAGTATCGTCATCAATGCCGTTGCTAAAAGTGCCGGCATCGATGTCATCCGCATGTCTAATCCTGGGAACACTGATGGTGTGGGGTCCCACCCCGAAAACCGCTTCCAAATGCTCAGCATGCATTAAAAGCGCCGTAAATTCATAGCGATACAGTTCCAGCCCGAAAAGCACTCCCAAACCTACATCGTCGATGCCGCCCTGCATGGCTCGATCCATGGCCTCAGTATGCCAGGCGTAATTATGTTTCGGCCCAGTAGGATGTAATTTTTCATAGCTTTCTTTATGATAAGTCTCCTGGAACAAAATATAAGTACCGATCCCCGCGTCCCTCAGTTTCTTATAATTCTCCACCGTAGTTGCGGCAATGTTGACATTGACCCGCCGAATGGAACCGTTCTTGTGTTTAACGCTATAAATAGTATCGATGGATTCCAGAATATATTCAATCGGGTTCATAGTCGGATGTTCGCCCGCTTCAATAGCCAAGCGCTTGTGTCCCATATCCTGCAATGCGGTGACTTCCCGGCGGATATCATCCTGGGTGAGCTTTTTCCGGGTGATATGTTGGTTCTGCAAATGATAGGGGCAGTAGACACACCCATTCACACAATAATTGGACAAATATAATGGAGCGAACATCACGATACGGTTGCCGTAAATATCTTTTTTAATTTGTCGCGCCAACTTATATATTTCTTCATTTTTTTCCTCAATATCACAATCCAGTAAAACGGCTGCTTCTCGGTGGGATAACCCTTTTTTTAAACGGGCCTTATTCAGTATTTTGTCGATCATTTCAGCATTACTCTTATTCTGTTGTGCATATGCCAGGGTTTCCAACACTTCCTTGTGGTCGATAAATTCTTCTGCTTTGGGGGATTTCAGATCGTACATATTTTTTTACTCCCTTTCTGATCAGCCTTTCTTTCTTAAAGGAAAGTTTTACTTAGTGTTATATTTGTAATCTCCGCGGTCGACGATAACTCGATAGCCGATCTTTTTTATACTTTTTCTTAAATTTTCCAAGCCTTCGGCGGCTTCATCTCCACTGCAGAGCTTATTGTCATACAGTAAATATTTGTTTCTGACCTCCCGCGGAGATAAATTGGGCATGATAACGTTGGCTCCAGCCAAGATGCCCAGTTCTCTGCCTTGAGGATCTATGGTTCCCAGCGCTGTGGTCGCCGGCAGCAGAACGTGAGGAACCAGCAAACGGACCAGCCCAAGCATAAATATTGTCATTTCCAGTGTGCCGGCAGGTTCCCGGGCAAAGGGGGTATCGTGATGGGGAATAAACGGCCCGATTCCCACCATCTCTGGATCAAACTCCTTGATAAATAACAGATCTGCGGCCAGATGCTCCGGTGTCTGATACGGAGATCCAACCATAAAACCACATCCTACTTGAAAACCAATTTTCTTCAGGTCATACAGACATTGCCGGCGGGTTGACAGGACCATCGAAGCCGGGTGCAGTTTTTTATAATGGGCCTCATCCGCAGTTTCATGCCGCAGTAAATAGCGATCGGCACCAGCATTAAAATAAGCCAGATAGCTGGCATAGTTTTTTTCGCCAATGGATAAGGTCAATGCACAATCGGGATACCCTCTTTTTATGGCACTGATCATTTCACAGAGCCGTTCATCGGTAAAATAAGGGTCCTCCCCTCCCTGCAACACAAAAGTTCGAAAACCCAGCTCGTATCCGGTTTTGCAGCATTCCAGCACCTGCTCCCGGGTAAGCCGGTAGCGGGCAGCATTTTTGTTGTTCTTTCTGATCCCACAGTAATAACAGTCATTTTTGCAGTAATTGGATAGTTCGATCAAACCACGGACATATATATCATTTCCGTAGATCCTGCGGCGCACAGCATCCGCCTTGTCAAACAGGTACTGGTCCAGATCCTGATCCCGGTGAAGGATGAGCTTCACCAGCTCTTCCCTGGTCAATATATGGTTTTTCTCCAGTTTGTCGATCAGTGCTTTCACTTTATCACCGCCCTTTTATCGGACCGCTTCCTAATGGTTTGCTGGTACGGGATTCATTTACTTTTTGCCAGGGCGCTTTTTACAGTCACATGTTTAAGGTTTCCAATTTTCCCCGTCATCGCCCCAATATCATCGGTGCTGCCGTCAACGATCAGAGATATTATGGCCACGTTTTTAGTCTGATGCGGAAGGCCCATGCGTCCAATGATCATATCAGCATGATCGCTCAGGATCGCATTTACCTGAGGTACCACCGAACGATCCTCGATCACAATCCCTACGACTCCTAATCTTTTTTCCATGAGTTGACTCCCTTCTTATTGTCCCTGAGATAAAATAAACCGCTTACCCAGCAAGAGCAAGCGGTCAAACAGGTTTACTATGTTGACCCCTTTAATTCAGCCGTAAACCTTATTAGCAGGGTGGTTTTGTTTTTTCATGGACCGGGAACGCAGCCTAAGCCTTATTACAGATCCGTTTTATTAATTATTATAGCTCCTATAAAGCCTTTTTATGTTTGGCGTGGTAATGAGTGTGCAGGAGTTCGTGGGATTTATGTCCCAGCGGCTCATGCAGGAACTCATCATATAATACTTTGACTTCCGGGTTATCATGAGATTTTCTCACTGGCATCGCCTGGTCTTCTTCATAGATCGCTTCGATACGCTGGATCCTCTTGACATTGGCTTTGGTGATCGGCTGTCCGCCTCCACCTATGCAACCGCCCGGGCAAGCCATGATCTCAATGAAATGATAGGGGGATTCGCCCGCCCGTACCTGATCCATCAATTGTCTGGCATTGGCAAGACTGTGGGCGATAGCCACCTTGACCTTGGTGCCATCCAGATCAATCTCCGCTTCTTTGATACCCTGGAATCCGCGAGCAAACTCAAAGTTTACATTTTCAAGTTCTTTTTTGGTCACGATTTCATAGACGGTACGCAGAGCAGCTTCCATAACTCCCCCGGTCGCGCCGAATATAACAGCTGCGCCAGTATAGGCCCCCATCCAGGAATCAAAATGGGAGGGTGCCAAACGTTTAAAGTCAATACCGGTCAGACGGAGCAATTTACCGATCTCCCTGGTGGTCAGAACGATATCCACATCCCGATACCCGCTGGCATTCATTTCCGGCCTGGAAGCTTCGTACTTCTTGGCTGTACATGGCATGATCGATACGGAGAAAATCTTCTCAGCCGGGATCCCCATCTTGTCAGCCCAGTACGTTTTCACCAGAGAGCCAAACATCTGCTGCGGTGATTTGCAAGTAGACAAATGGTCTAAAAGATCTGGATAAAAAGTTTCACAGAAATTGATCCAACCCGGACTGCAGGAAGTAAACATGGGTAGTTTTCCGCCTGTGGTAAGACGCGAAAGTAATTCATTGCCTTCCTCCAGAATGGTCAGGTCAGCAGTAAAATTGGTATGCAGCACATAATCAAAGCCAATCTGGCGTAAACCAGCTACAAGTACATCCATGGGCAGCTCACCGGTTTCCATACCGATTTCTTCACCCAAGGCCAATCTGACTGCCGGAGCGATTTGTGTTACCACTACGGTATCGGGGTCAGCGATTGCTGCCAGTAATTTATCGATATCTTCGACTTCACCGATGGCTCCCACCGGGCAAGCGTGTATGCATTGCCCGCACATCACGCAGGGGCTGTCGATCAGGCTGCCGCCCAAGGTCGGGACCACCTTGGATTTCCATCCGCGATTTTCGATCCCTAAGGCACCCACTGACTGGATAACGTTGCAGGCGTCGATACAGCGCCGGCAAAGTATACATTTAGCAGGATCCCTGAATAGTGACGGTGTAGAGAAATCCTTCTCCAATTCACGGACTTTCAGTTCAAAAGGATTATCCCGGATCATATATTCAGCAGCCAGATCCTGCAATTCGCAGCATCCGTTGCGGATACAATTCAAACAATCCTGGGGATGATGAGCCAATATGAGTTCCAATATGGTTTTTCTTGCTTCAATGACTTTAGGGCTCCTGGTTTTGACATTCATACCTTCATAAACCGGTTGTGAGCAGGCAGCCTGCAGCAGCCGGTTCCCTTCCACCTCACACACACACACCCGGCAGTTAGCTTTGACTGCCTGGTCAGGGTGGTGGCAAAGAGTCGGAATATCGATGCCAACTTTTGCTGCTGCCTGCAGTATAGTAGAGCCTTCAGGAACGGAAGTCTTGATGCCGTCAATCGTTACATTTATCATCTTTTTCACTCCTTTTGCTCTTTCTTACTTGAATTTGGCATTATAGTCGGCAGGGAAATGCTTGATGGTGCTTAATACAGGCGCAGGAGCCGCCTGTCCCAAACCACACAGGCATGAATAAGACATAACCCTTCCCAGTTTATTGAGAATTGCAAGGTCAGATGGAGCACCTTCACCATCATTGATTTTTCTTACGATGTCATGTATACGCATGGTTCCCTCTCTACAAGGTGCACATTTGCCACAGGATTCATGTTCAAAAAATTTAGCGATACGGGTAGTTACGTCAACTAAGTCACGTGTTTCATCAAGCACAAAAACTGCACCTGATCCTAAGGTAGCGCCGATTTCCGCCATTTTGTCAAAAGCGATCACAGTATCCAGCTGACTTTCGGGAATAAATGCCCCTGAGGTACCTCCCACCTGGACGGCTTTGAATTTTTTGCCATTGGGGATGCCTCCGCCAAATTCATAGATGATCTCACTTAATTTGGTATCGGTAGGCACCTCAAAGAAGGTGCGATTATTGATATCACCGGTCAAAGTTAGCACTTTGGTACCAGGATAAGCCGGATCTCCAATAGCCGAGAACCATTCCGCGCCTTTCACTACAATTTCCGGAATCACTGCGAAAGTCTCGACATTGTTGACAATCGAAGGCTTCTGCCACAATCCTGCCTCCGGTGGATACGGCGGTTTATAACGAGGTTCGCCCCGGTTGCCCTCCAGCGATTCGATCAGGGCGGTTTCTTCCCCGCATACATAAGCACCTGCACCCATGCGGACTTCCAGATCAAAATTGCCCAGCAGTTCTTTTTCCTTAGCCTGAGCAATGGCAGAACGCAAGATGCTTACCACCTGCGGATATTCTCCCCGGCAGTAAATATAGCCTTTGGTAGCGCCTATCGCATAAGCACAGATCACCATTCCTTCAATGAGCGTCTGGGGATCATTTTCCATGATCAGCCGGTCTTTATAAGTTCCCGGTTCCCCTTCATCTGCATTGCATATCACATATTTCTGATCAGCTTCGGCTTTATAGGCAAAAGACCATTTCTGCCCGCAGTTAAAACCGGCCCCGCCCCGTCCTCTAAGATTAGATTTTTTTACCTGGTCGATCAGTTCAGCCCGATCCATCGTTAAAGCCTTGTTCAGTGCTGCATAACCGCCCTCAGAAATGTAATCCTCGATCTTCAGCGGGTCAATTTTTCCATAATTGCGCAAAGCAATGCGCATTTCCACGGCCATTCCATTTCCTCCCCTCTTCATTGGTTGCTTTATGCTAAAAGGCAGTGAAAACTTCTTATCATCTATATTCAGCCAATATTTCCGAAACAGCATCAGGCGTTACATTCAAATAAGCTTTGCTGTTGATGGTCACTACCGGAGTCGCCTGGCATTGACCAACACATTCGGTAAATTCCAAGGTAAAACGACCATCCGGTGTACTCTCCCCCATGCAGATGCCAAGTTCCTTTTCCAAAGCAGCAACTACATCAGCAGCTCCGGCAATGTGACAAGGAGCACTTTCACAAATGCGGATAACATTATTACCCCGTTTGTTTACTGAAAACATTGAATAAAAGGTCGCCACTCCATAGGCTTCAGCGGAAGGTACGCCAAAAGCTTTAGCTGCTTCGATTATGGCTTCCTCCGGCAAATAAGAACATTCCGCCTGAATGGCATGAAAAGCTTCAATCATTCCACCGGGCATTTTGGTAAACTCCTCAATAACCTTTTTGTAATCCATTCCTCCCACCCCTTTAAATGTAATTTTAAATAAAATACAACAATAATAATTAATTTGTAAATACTATGCAACTAATTTCACAATATTATTGCCCCGTATCCTTCTGTTTTGTCATTTTTGCTAGTATTACTTCTCGTATTACTTTCTGTACGTATTTTAATCTCCAGGCCAAGAAATAGCTGAGCCCCCAGATTCTCTTTAATAGTTCCAAGAGGATATACTAATATCATTTACCGTTGTAGGTATAGTTGTTTATTCTCTCTCGTTCTCCGATCGATCTCCTCTAATTTTTCCTACTCTAAGTTACGATGAATCGTTCTGCCTTTCGTTGATTTACTGCATTCACATTGTTTGCATGCTCGAGAATAGGAGCATCACTTGGGAGGTCTATTTACACAAAACCTGAAACGGCCTCAGCTGATTTATACCACCAATGCTATCGAAGGCTTTAACCGCCAGTTCCGTAAAGTCACCAAAAACAAGTCTGTTTTCCCCACTGATAATAGCTTTTTGAAAATGCTGTACCTGGCCATGAGACATAACCAAGAAATGGACTGGCCGCATTACTCCCAGCTGGAAATCTACTTCGAGGATCGGATCAAATAGGATTGACATCTAAAATCTTTTTCTTACAATTCAAATCCAAAGGGGCAGCTGACTCTTTATGGTCATCTGCCCCCAGAAATACGCCTTATTTTACATCGATTTGGACTTTGCACAAAGTTCGAAATAGATTTATGTATCCCACTGGTATAAACACCCATTTTATAGGGCTTTTCTTATTATAAATAAATTAACCCAGATAAGCCAATATCAGCAAATATCCTAATCCTTTCCTTTTAATATTCATATACTCCTTTGCCAACTTTTTTTCCCAGCCTGCCAGCTTTTACGTATTTAACCATTAATGGCGAAGGGCGATAAGCTTCACCTAGTATTCTATGCAATTCTTCCATAATTCGTAATCTTGTATCCAACCCAACTAAATCAATCAGCTCAAATGGGCCCATAGGGTAGTTTAATCCCAGTTTACACGCTTTATCAATATCAGCTGGGGATGCAACCCCCTCCATAACCATTTTAAAGGCTTCGTTGGCTAATACAGCATTAAGCCGTGTAACTACAAATCCTGGGGATTCATTAACACTGATAGGCTCTTTCCCCATTTGGCGTACTACTTTTTCTGCGACTTTAAACGTTTCCTCACTAGTATTCAAACCACGATTTATTTCCACCAGCTTCATTTTGTAAGCCGGGTTAAAGAAGTGCATGCCAATAACTTTTTCAGGTCGCTTAGTAACCGCAGCAATCTCTGAAATACTTTTAGCTGAGGTATTAGTTGCCAGAATGGTATAATCAGGACATATTTGGTCTAATTGTTTAAAAACATCATGCTTAACCTCCAGGATTTCCGGTACATTCTCAATAATCAAATCAGCTCCGGCAGCCGCCTGGGCTATATCCGTTGTGATAGTAATTCTATCTCCTATTATTTCAACCTGTTCATTTGATATTTTTCCACCTTCAACATCTTTTAAAAGATTTTTATTTATAATCGTAAGGGCTTGATTAAGTGTAGTTTCATGACGTGCCATCATCATAACTTCATAGCCAGCAACAGCAGCAACTTGAGCTATTCCCCTTCCCATTATCCCTGCTCCAATAATCGCTATTCTATTTACTATCATTGTATTTATGCCTCCATATTTTATAAAATAAACAAGGTAATTTAGGGTACCAAATTCATTTAATATATTTTAACAAATCGGATATATCATTTATAAAAAAATCAGGTGAAGCTTGGATAAGATCCTGCTTATTACCCATTCCATAAGTTACTCCACAGGTATAAGTACCAGCTTTTTTCCCAGCTTCTATATCAATATCAGAATCACCTACCATTATTGCCTGCCTGGCAGGTATATTAAACTCCTGTAAAACCTTCTTAATTCCTTCAGGATCAGGTTTTATATTTTTAACTGATTCAGGGCATACAACCAGGTCAAAATACTTATCTATTCCCAAAATATCAAGAATTTTACGGGTTAAATTCTCAGGTTTATTTGTAACCAACGCTATTTTCTTATCTTGCAAATGGTTTTTTATATTTTCCAGGGTTGCTTGTACATTTTTATATAGGGTAGTGTCAATTACTGCATTATCCAGATATTGCTTTCTGTAGATTGGAAGTACCTCTTTTAACATTTCTTCAGAACAGTTTTTAAAGCCGCTTCTAACTAAATATTCAACTCCACGACCAACATAGCTCACTATCTCATCCCGGGTAAGAACCGGTTGATTAAATTGCTTTAAAACATGTTGGAATGCATAAGCTATATCATTACCAGAATCTATGATTACCCCATCAAAATCAAACATGATTACTTTTACCATGTATTGCATAAACCTTTTACCTCTCAGTATTTATTCCTTATAGATAATTTCCTATAGTAACATATACTCTTTTATATTTTGTCATATATTAGTACTTAACTCAACACCCCGTATTAACGGGTTATTGTTTTCAATTAAAGAAACTATTAGAAAATAAACGTGCTTAAAACTATCTAAAAAATTATACCTAAGGCACTAACTGATGCTTGTTGACGAAAGCTATTAAGGTTGCTGATGTTCAGCCACTGCTCAGTATTGTGGTGGCGTATTGTTGTCCACAGGGTATACCTTATTTATATTAATTCCGTGTTGCCGGCTAATTATAATTTATAAAATATTGTTCAAACTATATAAAGGCTTAAATTTAAGGAGGTATTTTTATGGAAGATATATCAAGCGATGCCCGGGTACACCTCGAAGAACTGAAGGATTACGCACGTATTCAAAATGATCTTTTTATGGAAGAAGATTACTATTATGATGAACAGTTTTACGAAATGATAATGTCCCAGATTTATTAATAAGTAATATAATTAAAAATTGAATTTTCATCTGTGTTCCTTCGAGCCAGAAAAGGTTAATATGATGAATTATTGACAGCAACAATTACTTATAATTATGGATAAGAAGAAAGGTGGTACGAAATCCGTATCACCTTTTACGCTAAAGTAGTATATATTATTGTAGAAATACAGATACTGGCATTTCTTCAGGTATAAATAAATTAGCTTTATGATCTTCCTCTATTTTATATTTTTTTACTATATTATATACTGATTCAAAACTTTCGTAAAAAATAACAATTAAATCTCCTGGAAGAGCATTTTGGATAGCAGCCTTTAGGGCTTGATTTTCAGATAAAATAATCTTAATATCTGTTGGTCGGGCACCCCCTTTTAGCGCCCCCTGGTAAAGAAGGTTAGCTATTTCACCGCTATTTCTTCCTCTTAAATCTTTATCTTCCTTAATATATAGTTTAGAAAAAGCCTGCCCCGATATTTTTCCAATTTCGTAAATAGATTTATTCAAACGATCTCCAGGTACTCCTATAACCCCAACTAGTCTTGATACATCCATATTCCTAATAAACTGGATAACTGATTTGTAAGCCTTAATATTATGCCCGTAATCAAGCAGAACCTGAAAATTCCCCATATTAAAAAAGTTTAATCGCCCGGCATTGGACTCAATGTCAGGTTGGAAAGACAATAATCCCAACCTTATTATATGATCTGGTACACCTACAGCTACAAGGCCAGCAACTGCGGCTATTGTATTTTCAATGTTACAGATTGCTTTACCTTCAAAAGTTATTGGTATATCTTTAACCTCGGCAATAGTTTTTTTGTTTTTATTTCGATATAATATAACTTGTTCATTTTCAACAACTACAGCTATTCCACCTTGGTTGATCTGATGTTCAATTATTTGGTTGTCCCTGCTTTTAGAAAAGTAAATTAAATTACAACGAACCCTAGACATTATTTGCTTAGTCATCCTATCATCTGCATTAAGAACTGCATAACCGTTAGCTTTTACTGCTTCTACAACCAGGGCTTTGGTAAAGGCCAAATCTTCTAGGGAGTCAATCCCATCAAGACCTAAATGATCATCACTAATGTTGGTAATAACCCCCACGTCAGCCAGATCATATCCTAATCCTTTACGGATAATTCCACCCCTAGCTGTTTCCAATACTGCTATTTCTATCTCTTTATTGTATAAAATAGAGCAGGCACTTACTGGTCCAGTATTATCACCTTGGGCAATACATTGTTTACCAATAAAAGTCCCGCTGGAACAGGTCATACCGACCTTTTGTCCACTAACAGATAAAACATGGCTGATCATTCTGGTAACTGTTGTTTTGCCATTTGTACCTGTTATAGAAATAATAGGTATAGAAAATGGAGTTTCCCGGGGATATATATAATCTAGAATATCAGCAGCCACATTTCTGGGCTGACCTTCAGTGGGATAAAGATGCATTCTTAAGCCAGGAGCCGCATTTACTTCAATAACAGCGCCATTTCGTGAAGTAAGGGGTTTGGAGATATCATCCATGACAACATCTATCCCGGCCACATCTAGTCCAATTACTTTTGCGGCTTTTACCGCTAAAGCCTTATTGACCGGATGAACTTCTAAGGTACATTCCCGGGCACTGCCCCCAGTACTTAAGTTTCCATTATTTCTTAGATAAACTATTTCGCCAACTCCAGGGATATATTCTTCACTAAGACCTAAACTAGTCAGCAATTCTTGAGCAACTGAATCTAGTTTTATTCTAGTTAAGGGCTTTTCATGACCATCTCCCCTATTGGGATTATTATTCTCCTGTTTAACTAATTCAGCTACAGAATGAATACCATCCCCCATAACAAAAGGAGGTTTTCTTTCAGCTGCTGCACATACTTTATCTCCCACAACTAAGATACGGTAATCCTTTCCCGGGATAGATTTTTCTACGATTATATAATCAGTATATTTTTTAGCTAAATAATAAGCAGATAATAACTTTTTCTCACAGTTAATATTAGTAGTAACACCTTTGCCTTGATTTCCATCAAAAGGTTTGACCGTTATTGGGTAACCTAGCTGTTCAGCTTTCTCAATAGCTTCGTCTTCGAAACAAACGATATACCCTTCCGGGGTAGGAATATTATTGTTTTTTAAAATTTCTTTAGTTATTTGCTTATTTTTGGCTAAATCAACCGCTATACAACTAGTTGTATCTATTAGAGATGCCTCAATTAGTCTAAGGTTTTTTCCATAGCCAAGCTGCAATAAACTGCCTTCGCCTAACCTCCTCACCGGAATATTACGCCTTCTGGCCTCATCATAAATAGCTTGTGTACTCGGTCCTAAATTAGTGCTAAATGCAATTCTTTGGAGCCTATTTAAAATTTCATCAATTACTACACTTTTACTTTGTGCCAATTTTGATATTATTTCTACTGCAGCCCGGGCACACTCTATCGCACATTTTTCATTAATATATTCAAAAACTAAGCAATAAATCGATGGCTGCTCAAAAATTCTAGTTTTACCATAGTAAACTTCATAACCCATTAAACATTGCAGCTCAAGTGTAAGATGTTCAGTAACATGTGAAGTTAATGTACCCTCCTCAAGTCTTTCCACAAATCCATTTTCATGACCAAGCGAACAATAATGAGTTTTTAATCCAGGGAACCATTTAAGTAATTTTTCATTAAAACCGGTTAGTTCTATGGTAGGTATATTAGCTAAATCTTCTAAATCTAGCATCATTTTAATTACTGGTTTATGGCTAAATATATTTCTGCCCCTAAAACTACGTATTTCAAGTATTTTCACTATATAAATCCTCCAAATAGGAAAATCATTTTTAATGTAATCTTAAAACTTCTCGTTTTTTTAAATCAAAACCATATCCACTTGATAAGACATGTAAACTGGCATTAGTAATGGCTAATATCTCATTTGGTTCAGATTCTGAAACATTAGTACTCTTGATAGATTTTCCATCAATAATCGTAACCGCATTATTGCCAATAACCTCAAAATAATCGTCTGGATAAACCTGTATAGCTGTATCCTCATCTATACCAATACCTAAAATCTCCGGGTTCTCTGCTACCCCGCATAACAATCGTCCTAGTCTACCCCTTTGATCAAAATGCTGATCAATTATTACCCCTTCTAAAAGGCTTAATCCTGGAGCCATTTTTAAAGTGCATTTGCGGGCAGCATCATTATTATTCCCTTCAACTATCATAGTACTGCTCATAACTGAAGCACCAGCACTTGTCCCGATCACTGCGGTCCCTTCATTGTATGACTGGTGCAAAACTTCATATACTCTAGTTCCTCCTATGATACTTGTAATTCTAAGTTGATCCCCACCAGTAAAAAAGAACCCGCTGATATCTCTTATTCTTCGAACATTCTCTTCCCGATTAGCTTCATCTCGAGTATTAATGTTTAGTATATCAACATCTCTTACTCCTAAACGTAAAAAAACATCCCGGTATTCTTCCCCAACCTCTTCCGGATATTGAGTAGCTGTTGTTATAATTCCAATTCTAGCATCCTTACCCCCAATGATCTCGACTACCTCCTCAAGTATTTTACTTTCCCCATATTTATCTTCAGCACCGCCGATTATTATCAAGTTACCTTTCTTATTTTGTCCCATCTTCTTCTCCTTATTTTTTAATTTTCATACCTGCCTTTTTTTACGGCTATCTGATTTTTTACCACGACTTGTCCTTTGGCTAGTAACCGGAATATACTCAGATCATCTTTCTTTAATACCATAATATCAGCATCGCTACCAAGCATAAGTGCACCCTTTTGTGGATAAATTTTTAATACCCGGGCTGGATTAGCTGTAACTGTCTTTAATACCGAAACAAAATCTAGTTTTTCCCCAAGGATGCAAGCCCTAATATCATTTAGTAATTGGTCAGGTCTACCTACCCCAAAATCAGTTGAATTTCCCTGGGGAACACTTCCATTAGCATCTGAAGATACTGTAATTTTATTTGAATCAATTCCTTGATTTTTTAGTAAGATAAGAGATTCAGGCACACTATAACCTGCTATCTCCCCGGCAGTTAAATCAATATTTCCGCCTTTTTGTAAAAGTTTAATACCCTGGGCAAAAACCTTGGGATTACGGTTGATATGAGTAGGAACAAACATTTGTATGGGAAAATCAGATTCGTCTATTAACCGGAATAGCGGCTCCAAACCTTCCTTGCCATCCCCAACATGTAAGTGAAGGATACCTGCTTTGCCTCCTAACATACCACCTCCATTAGCCTCTGATGCCAGAACTCTTAAGTCAGGCAAAGTTGGGTGGAATGACCTGAAATCTGATATAGCTATTTCCCCTACTCCAATTACCTTATCCAAAAGCACTATATCAGTTAACACTCGTCCAGTCAGGGTCTCAGTTGGACTACCATAACTACCAGTATAGATATAAGTAGTGATACCATCTGCTTCTAACCCTCGGGCTTTAGCTAATAGTCCGGCAATACTACGGGAAACACTATCAAAACCTAAAACTCCAACTAGAGTAGTTACTCCTGCCTGAACCACCTGACTAAACATGACCTCAGGAATTCTGCTGATAGGGCCTTGCTCGCCCCCTCCACCTGTTATATGAACATGTTGGTCAATGATTCCCGGGCAAATATAACAGTCCCTACAATCAATTATTTCTACATCACCAAGATTATCTATTGTAATCTCGTCATTAATACCACCTATTTTGTCAAAGACAACCAGGATATCCTTTATTCCGATATCATCAGGTGTAAAACAATGACCACCTTTTAAGATTTTAAACACGTTACCTCCTGAATTATTCTAATTTGATAAACAAATGATGCCCTACGGAAAAAATGGTATAGAGTATTTACAGTACCTTCATAGTTACTTAAATAGTTTCAAAGTTAATTTTTTGCATTGTTTTATGTTTTTAATCCTTTAATATTTTGCTCTTTAGATTAAGATCTATTAAAGCAATTACGATTATTTTTTTACGGCAAAAAAATAAGGGGCCGTTTAAAATATACCAGCCCCGTTTTATTAAAGCTATTTAATTATATGCAGCCCAATCCCGGCAATTATCGCTAATTGGTAAACCACTGGGTTATGTATAAATATTGTCCTTCCTGGTAAAAACCTAACCCTATTTTCCCAAATCCTTTATTAAGAATATTCGCTTTATGACCAGCTGAGTTCATGAAGGCAGTATGAGCACCTTTTACACTAATGTTTTTAGCTATATTCTCACCAGCTGTCCTATAAGTAATACCCTGACTTCTCATCATCTCAAAAGGACTACCATAGGTAGGTGATGTATGGCTAAAATAATTATTAACTGCCATATCTCGTGATTTTAGATAGGCTCCCTGACATAGTTTTTGATCTAATACTAGTGGAGCTATATTAGCATTAGCTCTTTCAGCATTTATGTAGCCTAGCATCTCCTGCTGCATAGCTGAAAAATCTGCCTCTGGAGCTGGTGAAGGTTTGGGCTCAGGTGAGGGTTTGGGTGTTGGCGTGCTTGGCTTTGGTACAGGTTTAGGTTGAGGTATAGGGTTCTGTTCTGGTTCTTTTACTAGGTCTTTATATGGTACTACCTTAAACCATGTTCCCCACCTGCTATTGTAAATGTTAATAGATGGTAGATTGACTTTTTTTATTTGTCGAGTTTCCCAATCCCGATCGCATATTTTGGTTCTAAAACCATTAATACAATTACTAAAGCTATGTGTGATTATTCGTGTCTTTAGGGTTGGACATGCCTGGCTGGTTTCTGCATTAAGACTCTGTATAGGTAGCAGAACCAGGACAAAGGCTATAAAAGTTATTAGTATTTTTTTCATATTCATACCTCCTTTTTTTTAAACTTTAACTTAAATAAAAGCGTTATTACTAGTTGTATATTATTCCATTTTTACTCCAATACAGCTGAAATAAGCTAATATTGGTTATTAGGCATAACTAAAGGTAAATATATACATTGCCTTTTCTCAGTTTGAGATTAAAAAATAAATATATTTTCGTTTATTTATTGAGCATTTTTCATAGTTCTACAAGCTAAATTTTTCAAGGGTTTATGTATGTGCAACAATGGAATTAGAGTTAAAAAAGAGATTACCCCTGTTTTTTTCAGCCCTGGATCTTCGACCAATAGTAAAGAAGCTAAGAAGTGATTCACCCCAAGGAGCAAAAGGTTTTCCCAAAGACGCAATACTTCGGGCCTTATTAGCTGCTCCTCTGGTTAGCATCAGTACTTTTACAGGGTTGGTGAAGCGGTTGGAATTAGATATTAAATTCCGGTACCAATGTGGTTTCCGTGTTGGGAAAGTGCCTTCCGTGGCAACATTTAGCCGAACCTTTCAAAAAGTTACTGAAACTAAAGCATTGAACGAATCATTTACTGTCCTAGTAAACGAATGTCGGGAACGAGAAAAAATTAATGGTGAAGTCATCGCAATAGATAGCACTGCTATTAATGCCTATGAACAAAAGCCAAGAAACAGGAAATGCGGATTGAGGTTCGAAAAAAGATTCCTATGGCAATACGCTGACTTGGTTCGGTTACAAGCTTCATTTAGCTGTAGATACAGCCAGTGAGCTTCCTGTAGCATTTGAACTAACCCCGGCAAACATAAATGACGATATATTGGTTCAACCTTTATTGTTAAAGGATAGCTTTTGCTGCACCTACAGAAAAAAAGCCAAAATTCTATGTCATGGATGCTGGCTATGATCAGGAGAAAAACTACACTCGGCCTATAATGTTTGTGCCTAGGCCATAATTCCCTTAAATCTTCGTAATGAGAAGGGATGCTTCCCAATGGTACTCCTGTTTGCTTAATGGGCTATCAGATGGTCTACTGGAGAGCCTATAGAAATATCCTGAAGTTTTGTTGCCCTCATGTTCTTGCTAAAGTTAATTGTCCTTTCGCAACAGCATGGTGCTCGGATTTGAACTATGGCATGGTAAGGAAAATCAATATTACAGAGAATTTGCACCGCTATTCAAACCCTCACCGCAATACTCGAAAATGGGAAAACTATACAACCAACGTAGCTCTGTAGAAAGAGTAAATTACCACTTGAAAATACATCTGACAGCCAACCAACTGCACCTTTGGGGAATTGAAAAGGTAAAAACTCATTAACAAATATGATTGTTTTATTGGTTGGAGCCTTGGCCTGTAAGCAGTTAGTATGGAAAGCTGCTTACTTTATGGACAGGAAAACGCTTGCAACTTACCTTAATGAACCTCTGGGTTGGAGAAGACATAGGCTTGGAAATGCACCCTGATGTGAACAGTATATCCGGATTGAAGAAGGGCAAGGGATTGTTAAATGGGGGAGCGCAGAGACAGGTTGGATTTTCAAAGGCCTGTCTCTGCGGATTATGTAATACTAATCCTCGCCGGTAAATAGCACAATCTTACCAACGCGGGTCATCAGCCTCTTAAGCTGTACTCTATTTATGCCCCACCGGAATACCCCCACGGTACGGTGCATGAAACAAAAGAAGAGGCTGAAATTCACCAAGGGAGTTAGGTATTCCTTGCCATTTTTAATTTTTATTAAAGATCCAAGCCCAGCCGATATAGTCCATGTCCGTGTAGTAGGCAAAATACCCTCCTGAATCAATAGACACCTCGTCCAAGGCATTAATGATATCTATTTCATCGTGTTTCCCGGTTTGCAGGGCTATTCCTACATGGCCCCAGTTTTGAGTAATCCCCCCAACTGTTCCTTCCCAGTTATAAAATACGGCGGCACCCCGAGGAACAACTTTATCTTTATTCGCCTCAGCATTGAAATTTGTCGCCGTGTTTTTGGCAGTGTTCGCAAGCTTTCCGGTAAGGATTAACCCTCCGTTCCTGTACGCATCCTGGACAAAACCCAAGCATCTGTAGTTGTAGTCTGTTCTTCCAAGATTTTCAATGGCCCAAGCAATAGCGCTTTCAACCCGGGGATCCCACTCCCCTTCAATTTCGGTAAGGCACCTCTCGTCCGCCCAGCCGCTTTTTCCATGTCCTTCTAATTTCCACCAGGTAATGCCATCTTTCTCCACAGGACCGTCTACTACGCGCATCCCCACATAGTCATACACAATCCCCACGGTCTTGCTGGCAGTATCCGGTTGAGTCGTTAGTTTCAGGTAGTAGTTGTAGGTATCATCATCCCTGCCAATCGCGTGCCGCATATCAGGGAGCACCTGTCCCCAATCATCCAGATAATCCACGCTTATCTGAACCATTACCTGACTGAGAGGCCGTTGGACGGAAGGTACAGAACCCGTGTAGATATCTATCCGCCTTAACTCTCCAGACCATTGCACGGACGCCCCTAAAGACTCGCTGATAAACCGCAGGGGAACCATGGTCCGGTCGTCCACCAGCATTGCGGGCACATCTAGAGTTTTGGGCTCCCCATTCACATAAGCTGTTTTGTTCCCGATGAACAAGTGAACAGTTTTGTCTCCCAAGGTCAAAGTAACCTTTCTGGCAGACTCATCCCAGTCTACTTCGGCCATCAAGGCTTCCCCGATGGCGCGAAAAGGCACAAGGGTACGACCTTCTTTCAGCATCGGAGGCACATCCGTCATCAGGGTAGTCCCATCAAGAAAAATCTTGATAGGGGCTTCCGGGGCTGCAGCATAAGCGGGACAAGCTAGTAATAAAAGAAAAAACATGACCAATAACATTCCTGAACAAATCGACACTTTACGCTTCAGATTTTTCAAATAACTCCACCTCCACAGAATTGATATATGTTCATTTTCCCATATACTTGATATGATTTAAAGCAAAAAATCCTTATTACAACAACTTTATTAAATAATTGTTACATTCGCTTGGTTTTATTTTACAGTTTTCAGGTGGAACGTGACATGCTAGTAATCATTTCGTTTATTCCGCATCACACCATTATTCTGTTCCTGCTTTTAGAGCCTCACTCATGGATACTGACTCTACGTTCTTGGCACACAGCAGTTTACTGAGCTGATAATTCAGCATAATAGTCATAATGTAAATGGTACTGCTAAAATACACAAAATAAAAATACAGAGATCTCTACAAAAAATGATACACTAATCCCGTCATATAAAAGGGGTAGTGGTACTGATGTGGAGATCTTTGGGTGGATATAAGATTGTTAACGATAAAAATTCTGCCTTTGTCTCCTTCTTTTGGTATACCAATCCTTGGGTATCTGATTGCCCTTCCGAGTTTCCAATTGTGAGGCTTTGGTTATCTATCATTTTTCTAAAAAGGTTAACTCTGCAAAATGCCCATTTAATATAAGTTATCTTCATCAACAAAATAATTACCGGGATGTATACAATATACCTCTATTTACCCGTTTACCAATATTCATAGGGGTGTTATTATAGAACATAATTATATGTTACTCTTTTATAGATATAGAATAAAAAGTTATATTTTCGGGGTTTTTCCCTGTGTGGAGGGATATATAATGTCTGACTTTTCTACTATTGGTATATTTTTTATACTCACTTTGGCTGTTCCGCTCGGTGCCATGGTAATGGCTTGGGCTGTGCGCCCTAAGCCTAAAACCAAGAAAGACGATGAGAAACTGCTGCCCTATGAGTGCGGAGTAGACACGATTGGGCGTACCTGGTCCCGCTTTAAGGTAAATTACTTTCTTTATGCCCTGGTTTTTTTAGCATTTGATATTGAGACGATTTTCCTTTTCCCCTGGGCAGTTAAGTTTAATCAGTTAGGACTGTTTGCTTTTATCGAAATGCTGCTTTTTATAGCTATATTACTTGTCGGTCTCTGGTACGCATGGAAGGAGGGAGCTCTGGAATGGCATTAGAACAAGATGTACAAATTCTCGAAAAAAACAATATAATCGTAAGTACCCTTGATAAATTATGGAATTGGGGGCGGGCACATTCATTCTGGCCCCTCAATTATGGGTGCAATTGCTGCCCTATCGAATTACTAGCGGCCTCAGCCAGCCGTTTCGACATAGCCCGTTATGGTTATGAAGTTTTCCGGGCTGCACCTAGACAGGCTGACTTATTACTGATAGCTGGACCTGTTAGCTTAAAAATGAAACCCGTGCTGGAAAGAGTCTGGGCGCAGATGCCTGAACCTAAATGGGTAATAGCTATGGGTAATTGCGCCACCAGCGGCGGTCCATTTAAAGACGGCTATGCCGTGCTACCCGGGTGTGACTCTATTTTTAAGGTTGATGTTTATATACCTGGATGTCCCCCCCGCCCGGAAGGTTTATTTTATGGACTTCTGGAGCTTAAGAAGAAGGTGGAGGGTAAAAATTGAGTGATATAACCAACTATATTAATATAATTCTACAAGACCTTAACCAAGATATGGATATAAATATCAAGGTAAACCAGATTAAAGGCTATACCTGCATAAATACAGAAGTAAAAGATCTTTTTAATATTTTAAAGAGGTTAAAGGAAAATCATGGTTTTAATTACTTGGCTAATTTAACCGCAGTAGATTATCCGGACCATTTTGAAATTATTTACCATATTCATACTATTCCTGATAATCGCAAAATAATGATAAAGACTTGTGTCAGCCGAGAAGATGCTGAGCTGCCTTCCGCAGTATCACTCTGGCCTGCGGCAGATTGGCAGGAACGAGAAGTATTTGACATGTTGGGGATAAAATTTAAAGACCATCCCAACCTTATCCGCATACTTTTACCAGATGATTTTGAAGGCTATCCCTTGCGCAAAGACTATCAGGTAAAGGGTGATTAAATGTTTTCGGGGGATTTAATGACTATAAATATAGGGCCACAACACCCTAGTACCCATGGCGGATTGCATGTAGAAGCAGTTCTTGATGGGGAAAAAATAGTTGATACTATTGTTCATGTTGGTTATGTTCACCGGGGAGTGGAAAAAATCGCGGAGAGCAGAACGTATACTCAATTTATACCTTACTCTTCACGTTTGGATTATTTAGCTAGTAACCTTCCAACAATGGGATATGTACAAACAGTAGAGAAACTTATGGGAATAGAAGTCCCCCCCAGAGCTGAATATATCCGGGTGATAATGGCGGAACTATCTCGTATCTCTTCCCATCTCTTGTTTATTGGAAGTTTGGCTATAGATCTCGGTGCAACTACTGGAATGATGTACTGTTTTAGAGATCGTGAACGGATTATGGACATGTTTGAAATGACTAGTGGACAGCGACTTGTAACTGCCTATATGCGTATCGGAGGTCTGGCCGAAGATTTACCGGAAGAATTTTACCCGGCATTACGTTCATTTTTAAATGATTTGCCCTCAATGCTTAAGGAATATGATGGAATACTTTTCGGTAATGATATACTACAGGCCCGACTCAAAGGGGTTGGTCGTCTCCCGGTTGACGCTGCCATAGCTTATGGGGTAAGTGGTTCCAATCTCAGAGCTAGCGGTATAAACTACGATATTCGCAAAGTTGAGCCTTATGGAGGTTATGATCACTTTGATTTTGATATTCCTCTGGGGCAAACCGGCGACTGCTGGGACCGTTTAATGGTTCGTGTAGAAGAGATAAGGCAAAGTGCCAGAATTATTGAACAGGCTTTTAAAGCACTTCCCGAAGGCGAAATAAGGGCTAAAGTACCACGAGTATTGAAACCAGAAAAAGGTACCGAGGTTTATCACCGTATTGAATCTGCCAAAGGAGAATTGGGCTATTATATTGTCAGCGATGGTTCGGAAAAACCATATCGCCTGCATGTAAGAGCACCTTCTTTTGTGAACCTGGCAGTATTACCTCTTATTTCTCGCGGAGGATTATTGCAGGATGTAATATCTAATATTGCAACCCTGGATCCCGTACTAGGTGAATCTGACCGTTAATAAGGAAGCTTTTTTTCTTGATAATCTTTTTATCATTTATTTTAGGGGAGAATAATTATGGAGACCTTATTTTTAGATATAAGTAAGGCCCTAACGGGATGGCTGCAAACCCTGGGGGTTTCGTATACCCTGGCTGATTTTATATTACTGCTAATTCAGTTTGGGTGTATTGTGGCAATAGTGGTATTAAATATAACCATACTGATTTGGCTGGAAAGAAGGGTATCTGGTTTTTTTCAGTTACGTCTGGGACCTAATAGATTAGGCCCTTTTGGAGCTTTCCAGACTATAGCAGATGCTATTAAGCTTATGACTAAGGAAGATATTATTCCTAGCCAGACAGATAAATGGATATTTCGTACAGCTCCTTTTTTATTTATTATAGTAGTTTTAATGCTTTACGTAGTTATACCTATGGGAGATGGAATGCAAATTGTTGATCTTAATATTGGGGTATTTTATTTTATTTCCCTGGGTTCTCTAAGTACTATTGCTTTGCTGATGGCGGGTTGGGGCTCAAATAATAAATGGTCTTTATTGGGGGCTATGCGATCAGTAGCTCAGATGATAAGTTATGAGATTCCTCTAACTTTTTCCCTTTTGGGTGTAATAATGATTGCAGGCTCTCTAAGACTTTCCGACATTGTAGCTTCCCAAAGTAATATCTGGTTTATTGTATTACAGCCTATTGCGTTTGTAACTTACTTTATTGCTGCTACAGCGGAACTTAACCGAGGTCCTTTTGATATGCCGGAAGCTGAACAGGAATTAACCGCTGGCGCTTATACTGAATATACCGGAATGCGCTGGGCTCTATTCTTTTTAGCTGAATATACCAATCTGGTAGCGGTATCAGCTCTGGCTTCCACAATGTTTCTCGGCGGTTGGCAAGGACCCTGGCTGCCCTCATGGCTCTGGATTATTGTAAAAACCTATATTGTTATGTTTGTGTTTATGTGGATGAAATGGACTTTCCCAAGAATCAGAATGGACCACCTGATGTCTTTTAGTTGGAAATTTCTGCTGCCGATTAGCCTGGCCAATATTGTGGTTACTGGTGTAGGTATATATTTATTTAAGTGGATAGGGTGGTGTTAGAATGTACGGCAAAGGTTTAATCAAAGGTTTAGGAATTACGTTAAAACACCATTTTAATAAAAAGCTAAGCCAGCAATATCCAGAAGAGAGACCTTATTTACAGAAACGTTTTCGGGGCCGTTTATACCTGGAATTTGACAAATGCATGGCCTGTGGTATTTGTATCCGCTCTTGTCCTAATGGCGTATTAAGTCTGGAGGATGCTCGGGATGAGGTTACTAAGAAGAAAAAACTAATGTCCTATACCATTGATCATCAATACTGCATGTTTTGTAATCTTTGTGTAGAGAGTTGTACTCTAAACTGTTTACATTTTAACCACGATTTTGAACTTGCTAGTTACCAGCGAGAAGATATTAAAACAGTTTATCGCCGCCCCCCGGAAATGGATAAACAGGAAGCAACACCTATTACTTCTGATAGCTCCGGCGTTGATGGGACCAAACACGTAAAAGCTGATAAAAAGGAAAAACAGCTTAAGGCTTTGTTCACAGCATATGATAAAAGTCCGCAAAAGCTATTGGCCAAATACGTAGAAAGTGAAGAACAAACCGAAATCCTAGTTCAGCTTTTGCAAGCTGACCGGAAAAAAGCCGAAAAGATACTTGGAATCATGGTAGACGATAAAGATAAAGCCAAGAAAATAGCCCAGGCTATGGTTAATAAAGAATTAAAACAGAGCCAGGTGAAAAAGGAGGGGGGTACCGAACAATGAGCTTGTCAGATGTAGTTTTTATTGTTATCGCTCTTATCACCATAGTAGCAGCCTTAGGAGTGGTTGGATTAAAGAATATAGTACACAGTGCACTCTCGCTGGTGCTTTCATTCTTAGGAGTAGCCGCCATATATTTTCAGCTTGAAGCAGGTTTCCTGGGTCTGGTACAAATTCTGGTCTATGCCGGGGCCATATCAGTACTAGTAATTTTTGCTATTATGCTGGTTATGGATAAAGACCCCAATGAGACTAACCCCTCCCACCACAGGCAAAAGTACTACGGAGGATTTATAGCTTTTTTGGTGACATTAGGTTTAGGAACAGCCATTTATAACACCATTTGGCCGGTATCTTTAACTTCCTTACCAGAAGATGGCGTAGGAGAATTAGCCCAACTCTTGATGGGCGATTATGTGGTAGCCTTCGAGGTTGCTGCCATTCTATTATTGGTAGCAGTTGTTGGTGCCATTATTCTAGCGAAAGGAGCCGGTCAAAATGATTAACTTATCTCACTATTTATTTTTAGGTACGATTCTTTTTGGTATCGGCATTTACGGGGTTTTATCCAAAAGAAATGCTGTAGCAGTTTTAATGTCAGTTGAACTTATGCTTAATGCTGTAAATATAAACTTTATTGCCATAAACAAATTCGTAGCTAACAGCCAGATGATAGGTCAGCTATTTGCCATTTTTGTTATTGTAGTTGCGGCTGCAGAAGTTGCAGTTGGATTGGCATTAATTTTAGCAATATTCAGGCAGAAAAAATCGGTAAATTTAAACGATTTCAATCTGCTTAAGTGGTAAGGTGGTGAAAGTAATGATAGAAACAAGTATTCAATATGCCTGGATAATAGCGGTACTGCCTTTTATTGCTTTCGCCCTGATTGGACTATATTTACATCGCTGGCCGCATTTATCAGCTGCTATATCTATATTGGCTGTTGCTATTTCTTTTGTTATTTCCTTTTTAGTAAATCTAGCTGTCTTTACCAGTGAAGAAGGTTATGTTTATGAAGCCGCAGTCCGCTGGCTAAATATGCCGGGACTAAATATTGATATGGGGATACTGGTGGACGGTCTTGCTGCGGTAATGTTGCTTGTAGTAACATTGGTGGCTTTGCTAGTGCAAATATATTCCCTGGGATATATGCATGGTGATCCGGGTTTTGCCAGTTATTATGCTTACCAGTCAGTTTTTGCCGGTTCTATGCTGGGGCTGGTTCTGGCTAATAACTTCGGACAAATATTTGTTTTCTGGGAACTGGTAGGTCTAGCTTCATACCTCTTAATCGGCTTCTGGTTTGGGAGGAATTCGGCTAAAGAAGCAGCCAAAAAGGCCTTTATTACCAATAGGATAGGAGACTTTGGTTTCCTTTTGAGTATTCTCTTTTTACAAATTCTATTTGGCACATTAAACTTCAATGGCCTGGCTGGGGAAATAGCCGGATATACTAATAGTGCAGTATTAATTGGCATTTCCCTTCTTATGTTGGCAGGTCCGATTGGTAAGTCGGCCCAATTTCCCTTGCATGTTTGGTTACCTGATGCTATGGAAGGCCCGACCCCGGTTAGTGCTTTGATTCACGCGGCAACAATGGTTGCTGCTGGTGTATATCTGATTGCCCGGGCTTACTTTATTTTTAGCAGTACACCTGAGGCTTTGATGACTATAGCAATTGTCGGTGGATTTACTGCTCTGTTTGCTGCTACCATTGCGATTGTTCAAAATGATATAAAACGCATACTCGCTTATTCTACCTTAAGCCAGTTAGGTTATATGGTTATGGCCATGGGAGTTGGAGCTATGACCGCAGGTATGTTTCATTTAATGACCCATGCTTTTTTCAAGAGCCTTCTATTCCTGGGTGCAGGCAGTGTTATACATGCAATGCATGATGAACAGGATATCTGGAAAATGGGACGCTTATCCCGTAAAATGCCAGTAACTACCTGGACTTTTGTCATCGGTGCTTTGGCCTTAAGCGGTATCCCTCCCCTTTCCGGCTTTTGGAGTAAAGATGAGATATTATTAGGAGCTTATGCTAGTGGCCATATCGGATTATATATTCTGGGAACTATAGTGGCTTTTCTAACTGCCTTTTATATGTTTAGGCTTATTTTTGTAGCCTTTTTTGGTTCCAATGATAGTGGTTTAAAAGCACATGAATCATCACCAGTAATGACCACTCCCCTGGTAATACTAGCTGTTATGGCTGTAATAGCTGGATTTGTAGGTTCTCCGCTGATGGGTAATTTATTTGCCCACTGGGTAAACTTTCCCGGAGCTGTTCATCATAATCCCAGCCTTGGTATTATGGCAGTATCTTCTCTGGTAGCTGTGGCTGGTATAATATTAGCCTGGGCCATTTATCAAAGGAAAATGGTGAATGTTAAGTCTCTGAAACTAAAATTTAATGGTTTATATCAATTATTATATAACAAGTACTATATTGACGAAATTTACCAGTGGGGTATTGATCACCTGGTAGATGGAACAGCTAAAGTATTGTTCTGGTTTGATCTTTATGTAGTAAATGGAATTGTTAATGGTATTGCAGCTCTTACCGGCATGGCCGGACAGGTTCTGCGCTACACTGAAAATGGCCAGGTACAAACTTATGCCATGTATATGTTTGCGGGCATTATCGTTATAATCGGGCTGGTCATGACGGCCGGTTTCGCAATCATGATGTAGGGGGTGGAAATTATGAATATTCCGATTTTATCTTTAACTTTATTTATACCGGTTATTGGCGCCATAATAATTATGATCCTCCCCCCGGAGCGGGAACGAGCTATTAAGTATGTAGCAGCAGTTGCAACTTTGATCAGCCTGCTATTGTCGTTAGTGGTAACTGCCGGCTATAACCTTTCTCAGGGAGGTATGCAGTTCGTGGAGAAAATCTCCTGGACACCTGACCTGGGGGTTAGTTATGCTTTAGGGGTTGACGGGATTAGTATCCCTATGTTGCTTTTAACGACCTTGATCGGATTTAGTGCGGTATATGCTTCTTGGCATATAAATGACCGGGTCAAAGAATTTTTTAGCCTGTTGCTGATATTAATAACCGGGGTAATGGGAACTTTTCTAACTACTGACCTATTTATATTTTTCCTCTTTTATGAAGTAGTTGTAATACCTATTTACCTTATGGTTATTATGTGGGGCAGCAGTAAAAGGGTAACCAAAGAATATGCTGGTATGAAACTTACTATTTACCTATTAATCGGTAGTGCTTTCCTTTTAGTTGGCCTTATTTCTCTATTTGTTAAGTCATTAGCTATTAATGGCATACCTAGTATGGATATCTTAACTCTGGCCCAGACGGATTTTCCCGTAGGCTTCCAGGTATTTGTCTTTACTTTAATGGCCTTTGGGTTTGGCACCTTGCTTTCCATGTTTCCCTTTCATGCATGGTCACCTGATGGTTATGCCGGGGCCCCAACTGCGGTCAGTATGATCCATGCGGGGGTCCTAAAGAAAATCGGGGGCTACGGCCTGATCCGTATTGGTATAATGATACTTCCGTCCGGTGCTCAGATTATTGCCCCAATAATTGCGGTTTTAGCTCTAGGTAATGTAATCTATGCTGCTTTTATATGTTTAAGCCAGAAAGACCTTAAATATATTGTAGGTTATTCCAGTGTCAGCCATATGGGCTATGTGCTTTTAGGTATTGCTGCCTTAAACTTGATAAGTATAAATGGAGCAGTAATTATGATGTTTGCCCATGGGGTTATGGCCGCCCTTTTCTTTGCTATGATCGGTAATCTTTATGAAAAGAGCCATACCCGCAATGTCGACGATTTCGGGGGTTTAGCCCATCAGATGCCACGATTGGCTACCGGGTTTATGATAGCCGGACTGGCATCATTGGGTTTACCAGGAATGGTAAACTTTATCGGAGAGTTCACTATCTTTGTTGGAGCCTTTAGCACTTATAAGATTATTACTATTATTGCCGTTTCCGGAATTATTTTTACCGCTCTGTATATATTGCGCACCATGGCTAATGTACTGTTTGGCCCCCGTAAATCAGAGTGGGATCACCTGCAGGATCTAAAAGGGCCGGAAATGGTTCCTCTTATCGTTCTAGGGGCAGCAATTATTATTGGTGGAATAATTCCTTTCACTTTAATGGACTTTATTAGTAATGGAGTAGGTAGTTTGATAGCCCATGTTGGCTTTCTACAGATGGGGGTATTTTATAATGCAGCTTATTAACATGCTAGCACCAGAAATTATAATTGCCCTGCTCGGTCTGATACTTTTAGTTCTCGGTCTCTTACTCCCCCATAAGGGTAAGTCAGTAATGAGTGCCCTCACTTTTTTAGGTTTTGTTTTAGCTTTACTGCTGAGTATCACTTTATTTGGTAATGAAGAGGCTTTGTTTAATGGCGTTTACCAAGCAGATAATTATGGCAGCTTCTTTAAAATACTTTTCCTGGTGGCAGGACTCTTAGTCATCTTAAGTGGATCGGGCTATATTAAACGTTTTAATAAACGGTCTAATGAGTTCTATAGTTTCTTGGTTTTTGCCCTTTTAGGTATGATCGTAATGGTTTCTGCTGGGGAGTTATTAACCCTCTATATCGGCCTAGAACTTATGACTATCAGTTTTTATATTTTGACGGCTTATTTACAAAATAGTGAGATTTCCGTTGAAGCAGGATTGAAATACCTTATACTGGGAGCTATTTCTTCAGCTATTTTACTTTTTGGTATAAGCCTGGTTTATGCGGTAAGCGGTACTACTATAATTAGTGCAATTGCAGCAAATATAAAATTTGAACCAGCATTGATAGCAGGTATTATCCTTATGCTGGCTGGTTTTGCCTTCAAGGTTTCGCTGGTCCCTTTTCATATGTGGGCCCCAGATATATATCAGGGTGCTCCTATCCCAGTCACTGCTTTTCTGGCCGTAGGTTCCAAAGCTGCAGCAATTGCCGCCTTTGTGCGTATATTTGTCATGGCCTTTCCCCTGCCCCAGTTCGACTGGGGACTAGTCCTGGCAATACTAGCAGCTATTACAATTATTGTTGGTAATTTAATTGCGCTGGTGCAGACAGATATTAAGCGATTATTGGCCTACTCCAGTATTGCTCAGGCCGGTTATATTATGGTTGGTTTGGCAGCAGGAAATGAATTTGGTTTGCAGGGTGTTCTTTTCTATGCTATGCTCTATGTTTTTTCCAACATGGGAGCATTTGCGGTTGCTACAGCTGTAGAAGTAGAGACCGGCAGCACTAGCATCGAGTCATTTAACGGCTTGGGACGGCGCTCGCCTATGCTAGCAGCTATTATGACAGTTTGCTTTTTATCCCTGGCCGGTATACCACCTCTGGCCGGATTCGTAGGAAAATTCTATCTCTTTTCCGGTGCTATAAATGCTGGCTATCTATGGTTAGCTTTTGTGGGCTTAATTATGAGCATGGTATCAGTTTACTATTATCTGATGGTTGCCAAATCTATGTATATCGGTGTTAATGAAAATATGACATCAATAAATCCGGGCGCCTCTACCCAAGTTGCCCTGTGGATATGCCTGTTGGGCACTATTTTAATTGGGACCTACCCGGCACCTTTGTCAGCATTAGCCCAGGCTGCTATTCAACTATTCTAGTTTTTTAAAATTACTTTAAAAAGGGTAAGCATCTTAACAAAGAGCCTACCCTTTTTTAGTTTCATTATATCAAACTCTTGAAGTTTAATTTCTACAAAAAAATTAAGGGACGTTATAAACTATATAACGTCCCTTAAGCCTGGTTTTGGTTATAAATTTTAAGATAGAAATTTACGTAATTCCATTGGTAGTGGAAAAAGCACAGTTGTATTAGGTGCATTGGCTACCTCAGATAATGAACGGAAAAGACGTAGAGTCAACCCTCCTTCAGTGCCGCTCAAAACAGCTGATGCCTGGGCAAGTTGTTCTGCTGCCTGCCGTTCACCTTCAGCCTGAATTATAGCAGCTCTTCGGCCTCTTTCCGCTTCTGCTTGCCGGGCGATAGCTCTGGTCATTTCTGACGGCAATACCACATCTTTGATCTCCACCGTTATCACCTTGATACCCCAGGGATCAGTAGATTCATCCACTATTTGCTGTATAGTCTGATTTAGTTTCTCCCGCTCGGATAGCAGCTCATCTAATTCGGCTGTACCTACAACACTACGTAAAGTTGTTTGGGCTAATTGATTGGTAGCACTATGGTAGTCTTCGACATTTACAATAGCTTTATCAGCATTTACAACCCTATAGTACAAAACAGCATTGACTTTACAGGCTACATTATCACGAGTAATTACCTCCTGGGGAGGGACATCAAATACTATAACCCGTAAGGATGTTCGGACAATCCGGTCGATGATCGGGATAATAAAAATCAGACCCGGTCCTTTAACACCAACTAACCTACCTAAACGAAACAAGACTGCCCTTTCGTACTCAGGTATTATCTTTATTGCTGAACTTAAGATAAAGATTACCAAAATGACGGTTACAAGTGTAGTCATTAAGTTACCAAAAACGTACATACCACTTCCTCCTTTTTATATATTGGAACATCTATAGTTGATAACTACAAATTGGGTTTTTCTTGGTTTTGCTATTAATCTATTATCAACTGTCATTTACCTTTTTTACCGTAAGGAGCAAGCCTTCGCGTTTTACTACTATAACCCTTTGTCCACTACTAATAGTTTCATTATTTTTAACAATAGCCTGCCAGATTTCACCCCGGAATTTTACATATCCTTTAGGATTTAAGTCTTTTATAACAAGTGCAATACTATTACTGAATTCTGCCTCCCCTTGAACCGGAGGACGTCCGCGGATTTTGGACAACCCAACAGCAACTATACTTATAAATATTGCCCCACTTACCCCTACCCCTAAAGCAATCGATCTAAAAAAGGAATACCACTCTGTAGGCATTAATGGTTCGACCGGGAATAATAATACTCCAAGTACTATACTTATTAGTCCCCCTATCCCCATAACTCCAAAAGTCGGGGTGAAAAGTTCAGCCACCAGCAAGACTGCACCGAGGATTATTAAAAGAGCAGCGGTAAGATTACCCTGAAAAAGTCCTATACCTGATAATCCCAGAATAATTCCAATAGTTCCCAATATTTCCGGCAAAAAGAATCCCGGAGAATAGAGGCCAAATACCAAAAGAAAAATTCCAGCCATTAGTAAAATCATAGCTATTGAAGGATTCCCAACTAAACCAAGTATCTTCTCATCAACACTTAATGGAATATTAATTACTTTAACGTCTTTTGTGTTAAGAATCTGTCTTCCCCCAGATGTGGATATAATCATACCATCAACTTGCTGTAAAAGCTCTTCAACAGAATTAATGTTTAGGTCAACAATTTCTTTTTCTAGTGCTTCAGTATTATCAAGGGAGAGATTTTCCATAACAAATTTCCCGGCTATTTCAACAGGGCGACCTCTTTCCTTGGCAATACTCCTCATATGGCCCGCAAGAAAATTTATAGTTTTTTGATCTGCTGCCTGGGTTTGACCATCACTTGACAAGGCAACCGGCATTGCTGCTCCACAGGTAGTTTGGGAAGACATAGCAGCAATATGGCCGTTTAGCAATATAAATGTTCCGGCTGATGCAGCAATTGCTCCCTGGGGATAAACATAGGTGATTACTGGAATTGCCGAAGCTGACATAGCTGTTATTATTTCCAGGGTTGCATCAACTAACCCCCCTGGTGTATTCAGAATAATTACTAAGGCATCTGCATTATTGCTTTCGGCACGATCTAGTGCGCGCTGGATATATCTCGTAGTACCTGCAGTAACAGTATTGTCGATATTCACGGTATAAACCAGAGGCTGTTTTATATCATCAGCTGCTAGTACAGTCAGATTAATCCAGTAAATATTACAAACAACGATAAGTCCAACTAATATTAACCGGAACAATTTGAACACATCAAACCTCCAAGTATTCATACATTTTAAAGCCCTATTATATTATGAATCTCGCAATCAAAGCTTATACCAATTTTCTACTCGGTGGTTTCCTAAAATAACCCTTAAGCCCTTACTTTTATATTTTTATACTTTATTACCCCAAATATAAAAAATTAAAGATCTAATAAATTTTTTGAAGGATTTTCTAGCAACATTGTCGAATTTAAATATTTTTAGGAAATAATAGCAAGAAAAATAGGAAGGGTGTCAATGGCTATATTTTACTTTTTTCTTCAATCTATTCCTGAATGCGTGGGACTGATTGCCATAAGCCTTGCAGTTGGTCGAGTTCCATTACGATGGGGACATATTTTATTAGGTGGTATAGTAGTTTCCATAGTTACATTTATAATAAGATCTTTTCAATTTAGTTTTGGTTTACATTTACCAATTGCTATTTTTCTAATCTTTCTTTTAATTTATAAATCAACCTTACTTGCCCAATCAAAAATCATTATCGCTGTTTTTTCAAGCTTTGTTATTTTAGCTGTGGCAGAGTTACTCATAAGTAAAACTTTTTTCGCAATTACCCAAATGGAACCCTCCCAGGCATTTGCTAATACACAATTATGGAGCTTAGTCGGACTCGTCCAAGCAATCCTATTAATGGTTATTGCTGTGGTGATAGCACATTTTCGCAAACCTAATGAGGGGGCATGGAAGAAATGAGTTATCTCGGATTTAGCTCCAAATGGGCCAGTTACTTAGCAAAAACTCACCATCTAGATGAAGAAAAACAACTGGAAATTACTTATGCAATTGAGATTATTACTCTTAATGGTTTGAATGTCTTTTTAACCTTAACTCTAGCTTGGGTTCTCGGTGTTTTTGGGGGTACCCTGGTATGTTTATTAACTAGTGCGGCCTTTAGGCATAATGCCGGCGGCGGTCATTCCGAATCTCCTTGGCTATGTGCCATGGCTACAATAATTATTTTTCCACTATTAGCCCTTATGGCTAGTAATATCTGCATTTGGCCAACTCCTTATTTAAACATCTTATCTTTATTATCTGTATTTATTGGATTTATAATTATTTTCCTATATGCTCCGGTAGATAATATCAAGGCTCCAATTACCTCTAGAGCAAGGCGAATAAGACTTAGAAAATTAGCTTTCTGGGTTATGCTAACCATCTCCTTAATAATTCTAGGCTTATCTTTTTCAGGTTGGCAACAAGCTGCTTATTTTAGATTATGCATAGTTTTCAGCTTACTATGGTTTAGTTTTAATCTTACCCCTTGGGGACAACGTTTATGGCATTTCATTGATAATATAGGCTTAACAATATAGGCTTAACCTAGAAAGGAGGTGTTCTTTATGAAAAAATACTTATTTTGCTTATCAAAATTCTTAGTAGTTGCTCTTATATTTGTAGCACAAGTTTCCCCATTTTGTATGTTATCCCACTATCAAACTGAAGTTCCGGCATCACTTCGGAAATAATCTGAGGGGAGGGGGGTGGTTTAGTCTCCCCCCTAAGATAAGAGTGGTCAAAGGTGTAAAATGAAGATTAAAGAAATAGAACTACAAAGACATAAAGAGATCCATGAGTATCTGACAACAACTCATATGTTCTGTTTTTTTGTAATGCTATTTGCACTAGCTCTAACCAAACAGATGTTTTCTTTGGATTATTATAACATTACCTTAATTCGATTTCTGCTCTTCTTTGTATTGGGATTTGTTATTCTTATACTTATTACAAAATACAATACTAAGAAAATCTCCTTAGAAAAGGGAACCCAGTTAACCTACACCGACTTTGTCTATATTGGCTTTCCCTTATTGATAGCCGGAATTACTTTTTTTATTGTTGATAATAATAAAAATCATACCGATGCTATTCTTTTGTTGCCAGTAATTATTGCTGCTTCCCTTTTAGGTAAAAGGGCCGGATTAGTTATTGCCTTAATAGGCACATTACTTATTTATTTAGAGAGTATAGCAGCAGGTAGATCTTCCGATTTTTTCTTAATCCTGGAGTCGGACTTGATACTAATCAGCGTAATGTTTATCCTCGCTTGGTTTATAGGAGTCCGGACTGATATGGATAACAAATATCGCCACCAGTTAACTAGACTAGCAAGTACTGACCTGCTTACTGGCTTGTATAATTATGGTTACTTTCAGGAAAAAATTGTAAATTATGTGCAGAATTCATCTGAAAAGCACCCTCTCAGCCTAATTATGATAGACATCGACTATTTCAATCATTACAACGATATTAATGGACATCAAGCCGGAGATTTGTTGATTTGTGTAGTAAGTGATATCTTAAAATCTACCATTAAAGATTATGGTTTTGTAGCTCGTTATGGCGGCGATGAATTTGTAGTTGTACTACCTGATACAGAAAGCGCGAAAGCAACCAAGGTAATCGAAGAAATCAATCAGGTTTTAAGCAAACAAAGCTTTTTGGGAGAAAGATACCAACCTTTTGGAAAGATTACGATTTCCACGGGCATTGCAGTTTGTCCGACTCATGCCACAAATGCCAAAGAGTTGATTAATTACGCTGATCAGGCTCTCTACCGTGCCAAAAGCCTTGATAAAAATAAAGTGGAAGTTTACTACTCGGTTTTTGAGCACCTTGATATGCAAGATGACGAAAAAATCATACTAAATTCTATTCAAACACTGGTCTCGGTAATTAATGCTAAGGATCGCTATACTTATGGACATTCTGAACGAGTCACTGAATATTCAATAAAGCTTGCTAAAAAGATTGGTCTAAACCAGGAAGAAATTAATCTACTGGGCTATGCCGCCTTTTTGCATGACATCGGCAAAATTGAGCTCGATTGGAATGTTTTGAACAAAAAAGGCCCCTTAAATCCAGAACAATGGGAACAGGTAAAAAACCACTCTCAGTGGGGAAGTGAGATTATTAAGGCTATGAGTAAACTACATCCTATTGTACCAGTAATCCTATACCACCATGAGAATTATGATGGCAGTGGTTATCCTCATGGTATTAAGGGATCTGATATTCCGCTTCTAGCTCGAATTATTAGAGTTGTGGATAGTTATGATGCTATGGTTTCACATCGTCCTTATCGTCAAAATCTCAGTGTTTTTCAGGCATTAAAAGAACTGAAGTCTAATGCTGGTTTACAGTTTGATCCCCAAATGGTAGAGCATTTTATTGAAGTTATATGTGCAGAGAACTCAGATATCTTTGAGGTAAAGGAATGAAGATTTTAATAGATGCTGATGCTTGCCCCCGTGCAGTCTTAGAAATCTGCCTCAGGCAGGGACGCAAATATAATATAGAAGTGTGGACAATAGCTAGTTTTAATCACAATATTGATTCTGACCACCACATAATCGTAGGTAATTCTTCACAGGAAGCTGACCTAAAACTTATGAATTTAGCCGAATGCCGAGATATTGTGATAACCCAGGATTGGGGTTTGGCTGCTATGGTATTGGGTAAAGGAGCTCAATGTTTAAGCCCTATGGGTAGAATATATAAACCTCATACTATGGATTTTCTTTTGGAAGAAAGAGAGATTAAAGCTAAGTTAAGAAGGTCAGGGGGCAGAACTAAAGGTCCCAAAAAGAGAACTCCTGCAGATAACCTGCACTTTGAGTCGAGTTTAATACGATGTATAGAAAACACTAAGGCTTAATCCCATATTGTGGTCTTAGGTGATAGTTTTACCTCCAACCAAGCGTATAGATAAAAAAAGCGAAAGGAGAGTATAACTATGCCCCGGAAATCTAAGCAATTAGGAATCTGCCTTCTGCTGGCGTTTTTTTTTACTACCTTACTTCCCTATCCCCTCTTGGCAGATGATCCTGCAGTAAGTCTGGAACAAGCAATTCAGATAGCTAAAAAACATTTTACCATCCCAGCAGCTTACAATGATTTTCATTCCGAGTATTCGAGCAATTCCCAGAGGGAATTATGGAGGTTACAGTGGCAGACTACAGAACCGGAAACTAAAAGCATGCAAGTAACTGTGGACGCAGTTACTGGTGAATGCATTAGTATGAATCATTATCGAACGGAACCAATACTAGAGCCATCTGCTCCAGTTCTATCAGAAGCTGAAGCCCGTAAAATAGCAGAACAACACCTCAAGTCCTTACTTCCCCATAAAGCATCATCTTTGCGTCTAGTTACGGAAGAGAACCTGATCGCATTAAACAATCCCAACCAGCGTTTTTATTCCTTCACCTGGGAACGTTATAAAAATGGTATACCCGTGCTTGGTAATGGAGCCCGTATTGATATTGACTGTCAATATCGGGATATAAAAAGCTATAGTCTAAATTGGCTGGATATTCCTGTAATCGAAGCTAGTAAGGCTATTTCTAAAGAATCGGCTTCTAAAATATTTCAGGATGAAAAGATGCTAAACCTGGAGTATTTCACCCCCCTGGAATTTAGACCTCTTAGCATTAATAACAAAACTGAACCACGTCTAGTCTACCTTATTAACCACCCCAGTAATGGTACTATTAATGCCATTACCGGTAAGCCTCTAATACTATCTAATAGACAATGGGAGGATGCTGGGGGACGTTTAGCTAATGCCAAGGAAATGGCTGCAGATGATAGGGGTTCTGCCGGTTCCGCTACTAGCTTTACCCCGGAAGAAATCAAGGAATTAGAAAAGAATAGTCAGATAATAAGCCAGGGTGAAGCTATTAATGAGGTCAACAAGTGGGTGGATATTCCTGCCGACGCTGTGCTTAGCAGTGCTAGTCTGGTAAGAGATGGTCGGGATCAGAATCGCCGTATTTGGAATTTAAACTGGACTACTGGCAGCAAAGATAACTACTATAATCTTTATGCTCAGGTAGATGCCTTTAGCGCTAAGATTTACGCATTTCGTGAATATCTATCCGGTGATTACCAGAAATCCGATTTGAATAAAGATAAAGCCCTGGCAATTGCAAACCAATTTATTAAACAAATAGAACCACAACTCTTTAAGCAGGTAAAACTTAAAGAGGATTCCTCCTATCCAGTAGTGCCTTTGCAGGAGGAATACCCCAGTCAATACAGCTTTAATTACTCTCGCTTGGTTGATAATGTTGTATTTCCTCAGGAGGGTATTTCTGTAACGGTTTCCAGTAAAGATAAGAAGGTAACTGGTTATAATTTGGATTGGTATGACCATTATTTTCCACCTGTTAGCCAAGCCATTTCCAGTAGTGAAGGTAATAAAGCCTTTTTGCAAGCTGCTCCCCTAACTCTTTGCTATACCACAATATATGAAGAAACTAGTAAACCAGTTTTAACCATGGTTTATAAGCCCTTACCGTCCAAAAAACAAGAAGATTTCAGTATGATTGATGCCATCAGTCGCGAATTACTGGATGGTAATGGCAAGCCTTTAGCTGCTAAGCTAGGTCCTCAGGTTTTTTATGACATTAAAGGACATTTTGCCGAAAAAGAAATTAGCCAAGTTGGCAAAGCCGGCCTTATGACTGAGTACGGCCAGCAATTTCGCCCGGAGGAAGCGATTGATAATATTACTTTCCTGCGCAACTTAATGGGAGCCAGAGAGGGTATTTATAGTATTGAAAATATTGATGATACCCGTTTGCTTAATCTTTGCCGACAACGAGGATGGGTAAAAGAAAATATAGACCTTAACGCCTCTTTAACCCGAGATTATATGGCTCAGGTACTGGTGCGCAGTATGAGTTTGGAACGAGTAGCTGCTAAACCTGCTATTTTTATTAATCCTTACCCCGATGATCCCAGCATAACGAACTCTAACCTAGGCTATGTGGCACTAGTTAAAGGACTAGGGCTGGTTCCCCCCTCGCCTTCTTTTAATAGCGACCAAAAGGTTACCAGGGGAGAAGTGGCTTATGCATTAGTTAATAGCCTAAAGTCTTAGTATTATATTAATTAACCATAAAGTGTTAAGGGCAAAGTTAACTACATAAAAGTAGTTAACTTTGCCCTTCAAGTGAAGCAGGGGGGGACGTTCTTTTTGCT
>JBMNOV010000051.1:0-12446 GCA_050943255.1 Syntrophomonadaceae bacterium | reverse complement strand
TCAGCAACACTCCTTATCTAAAAACCTTACCTATTATATTATAAGGTATGGTATTTTGGATCTACAGAAACGACTTTAGCTGGCCATACATTTTGTGTGTTTGCCGGAAGCCAAACCTCGGCTGAGCTGTTTGCAATTAAAGCATCACAGCGTTGGTCAGGTTTAATCATTATACGGGTATGGGGGGAGAGGGAGATGAGTGCAGCGTTGCTGCCTGCTGACAATAGTTCTTTCGGCTGAGCATATATTTCCGTAATAACCCTGATTTTCTACCTCGTCAACCAAATAAAAGACTATATGGTTTTTAACAATTAGTATACGGTTACCTAGCCTCTTAGAATATATAATAACAACATAAATAGTAACATAGTTTTGAAATCAGAATACCAAAAGACCTTTCTTTGCAGAAAGGTCTTTTGGCTTGAACATAAATCCTGTTATATAAGTTGAGTGAAATTGTATATCTTGTCAAACAGATCAATAGATCCAAAAACTGATCTTATTTCAGAGAAGAGTTGCCCATTTTATTAGGCAGTTATTTTGTGCCTTATCCAGCATTCAATCGAGTTTACCATTTTCACGCACTGATAAACTGGTATTACCGTGAGGTTTAAGAATATTAATCTGTGACCAGTTAATTTGGTATTCCTGGGAAAGGTGTTGTTTTATACACTAAGGAATCCACCATCAACAACGACTTGAGAACCGCTCATGAATGAAGCCTTTTCCGAAAGTAGGAAACAGGCAACTTCGGCGATCTCTTTCGGTTCAGCTAGTCGACCAATTGGATGCTGCCCTATCAATGTTTCCTTAAGTTCGGTGTCCGTCCACTGAGCAATGAGCGGGGTCATGACATAGCCTGGGTGTAGCGAGTTAATGCGGATACCTTGGCAACCATATTCGATCGAGGCTGCCTTTGTGAGACCAGCAACTCCGTGCTTGGAAGCACAATAGGCGCTCAGATCGGCAATCCCGATAAAACCAGCAATCGAAGAAGTGTTTACGATTGCACCCCCGCCCGATGCTAAAATTGCTGGAATCTGGTAGTGCATGGCATAGAATACGCCATTTAAATTGACGTCAATAACACTCCGCCAACCTTCAGGTGTGAGATCACCAACATATTGCTCTGGGCCTACGATACCGGCATTATTAAACGCCAGATGTAAACCGCCATATGTCTTTTTGGCAAATTCAACTGTAGCTTCAGCATCTTCAACCTTTGAAACATCCGCTTGAAATGCCACCGCTTTGCCCCCGGCTTTTATAATCTCATCCGCGATACCTTCCGCAGCCGGTAGACTTATATCAGACAAAACGACTGATGCCCCCCCGGCTGCGAGGATTTTAGCCGTTTCGGCACCGATTCCAGATCCTCCCCCGGAAACAATAGCTATTTTCCCTTGGAAATCGTTCGACATTAGACTTCTCCTTCCATAATATTGTTTTTACAATACCTAAAAAAAGATATCTCGATATTGTGTTATTACCATAAATATTAAGCAAGATTCATGCCAAGTGAAATAAAGCGCAATATGACCCAAATGTACAATTTACGACAGGGTAAAAGAGTAATAAAAATGCGCCAAAAAGCAACATACTACATTGCGCATGTTCTTATTTGGCGCACCATACAATCTGAATTAAAATCACCAGAAATCGCTAGTAATATTATATTTTTTTATTTTGCGGTATACAGTATTGCGGGCAATGCCTAGTTTTTCAGCGGTCTTCTTAATGTTTCCGTTGGTCTCCCGCAACATATCTATGATTAAAGTCTTTTCATTTTGTTCAGCAATAGTGATGTTTGGTGCTGCTTTAACACTTTCTCTGGTAAAGTGCTTGGGCAAATCACTGCACTTGATTACTAAATCCTCGCATATATTGGCTGCTCTTTCCAAAACGTTTTCCAGTTCGCGTATATTGCCAGGCCACTCATATCTTTTTAGTAAATCCATGGTTTGGCTATCGATGGTCAGATAGAATTTGTTGGTTTGGTTTTTTAATCTCTCCATCGTACTATTTATCAAGGCGTCCAAATCTTCCTTACGGTCTCTCAAACTAGGCATGTTAATGGTAAGAACATTTAAGCGGTAAAAGAGATCTTGGCGGAAGGTTTTATTTAGAACCTCCTCCGCTAAATTCTTATTGGTGGCGGCAATGATCCTGACATCAATCGGTTTGGGTTTGCTGCTGCCAATGCGGTGAACTACCTTATCTTGTATGATCCGAAGTAAAGTAGCCTGGACATCCAACGGTAATTCGCCTATTTCATCCAGGAAAATAGTGCCTCCGTCTGCAAGTTCAAATTTTCCCGGATTGCCACCTTTTTTGGAACCGGTAAAAGATCCTTCCTCATAACCAAATAGCTCACTGACTATTAATCCGCGGGGCAAAGCACCACAATTTATAACTATGAAAGGCTTATGGAATCGGTTACTGGCATTATGAATAGCTTGAGCCATGAGTTCTTTCCCTGTCCCACTTTCTCCGGTAATCAAGACATTGGAACTGGACAGAGCCGCCAGTTTGCCCTCACGGATTGTCTCCTGAAAAACTGTTGAGCGACCTATCATTTGTTTGAAAGTATACCTGGCAACGGAACCTGTCACCTGGTTGACCAAGGCATGAATTTTCTTGCTGGGAGTAAAGGTTAAGACTAAGCTCTCTGGCTGACCTTTTTCGTTCCTACTGATAGCCGTAGAAACGGTGCAGGACAAATCTTTGCCATATAATACAAAATCAATTTCCTTATTCTTAAGCATTTGTTGCTTAGTAAAAATATCCTCAATATCCAATCCAGAAGGGATAAGCTTTGCTATCGGTTGATTTACAACCTCGTTTTTAGCTATGCCAAACATTTGCAGGGCATGCTGATTTATTTCAGTTATTATACCGGCTCTATCAACTATTAAGACCCCATCTGTAATCAAGTTCAGAATTATTTCTTGTTTGCGAATAACTTTTTGATTTTCGTCAGTAATTTGGTTGATTTTTATTTGTCTTTCAATGGCATTGGCCATCCCCAAAACCATGCCTAAGGTATGAGTATGCACACTTTGCGAAGTACCAGTAACATTTAAACAGCCGAGCATATTACCTACCGGGTCAAAAATGGGGGCTGCGGAACAATACCATATATGATTACCCTTATAATAATGTTCCTCAGCCCATATCTGGATAGGTCTTTTTAATGTCAAGCAGGTCCCTACTCCGTTGGTTCCTATGGTTGCTTCACTACAGTCTTGGCCAGGTTCAGGTGCCGTAGTTTCTCGCATGGTTTTTTCGTCGCCCAGAGCAAAGATAATAGTACCTTTAGCATCAGACAAAACCACGATACCCTGGCTATTTAAAACCTTGGAATAGAGATCTTCCAAGTAATCATGGGCTGCATTCAATAAAATTTTATTGTTCGCTTGCCTCTTTTTTAGTACTTCAGGTGAGCACAACTGTTTATTTTGATTTAAGGCATTTATACCGTACTGTTGGCTCCGCTTCCATGAATCAAGAATCACCTTGCGGACACGATCAGTTTCCACCGTTTTGTTATTCTGAAAGTCTTGCCAGGATTTCTTAATATCTAATCTGTTTTGCTTATTAAACAATGTCCCACCTTCTTTAAAAGAATGATAATATATATCAAAAAAGATTAGCCTGCATATTTCGGCTTAAATCCCATTATATATAAGCTTCCAAACTTCTGCATATAAATAAGTTAAGTAAAAACAAATGTCAATACTATTCAATTTACCAAAGTAATTATATATTAAGGTATCAATTATGCAGTTATTTTGGAGATATCTCCATTATTAACTCGTCTACTACACGCTACTAGCTTCAAAAGCTCTTTATATAATTATATATTGACAAGCCATAAGATGTTGGTTAAAATCGAATTATTATTTAGTAATATAGTTAATTAGTAAACTAGTAATAAAAATGGAGGTGCCGAATGAAAATCCCAACTGCTTTAAAGCATAAACCAGTTATTGTATCTGAAAACTATGAAAATGTTGATGGCCGATATGCATATAAAACAGATGCAAAGGGGCTTTCGCTAGGGTTAGCACAGTGGAATGATAGAGGAAAGGTAGATATTTCGGCTAAGGTATGGAGGCATACAGGAGAAAAATGGTCAAGACAGTCAGAAGAATTGCCCCTTCATCGGGTACTTGATTTAGCAATTCTTGTTTGTAGAACTATGCAGCACTTTCAAGATGCGTATAGGTATGAAAAGTTATATGATACACAAAAGCCTGTTATAGACAGAGTAGGATTGCAAGGAGATGCAATGACGGTAGCTATATGTACCGATAATGAAAAAATAGATGAAGATATAAAATTATTTAATCAAGCTCTTAGTGACAATGGGGAACTAATTGGAGAACGCTTACAAACATTATCAAGGATACTAAAGGAAATGGGTTATTAATGGATTTTTGAAAAGACCGCAAGGACCGTCCCCATGGTTATGACGTGGTTATGAATAAATATTAATTGTCAAGCAAAAATGTAGTTGGAAGAAGTAGTTAGTTGATATAATATAAAGTATCTCAAAATAGGAGGAAAATTATGAATAAAGTTGAAAGAGCTCTGATTCATGCACTGTTTGTTCACTTGCACCACAATACTGATAAGGCAATTGATTTCGGTTTATTTAAACAGCTTAATCAAAAAGTTGAAAAAATCTGGCCCGGGGCCTTATTGGTAGGGCCTGATGCTAATGATGATGCTGCTGTTTTTAAAATTCCTGGCACTGATTGTTTCATAACAGCTAAAATGGAAAGCCACTGCTCACCTTGTGTTCCCCGGCCATATGATGCTGCAGCAACCGGAGCTGGAGGTGCTATGCGGGATGTAGTAGCCATGGGAGCGAGGCCTATGTTTTTGCTAGACTTCATTGGTACCCGTCCATTGGAAGAAGAAGTTGTTGTCGGTCCCTGTGGTTTTGAAGGCCTATGTACTTGTGGTAAATGTGAGGTTATGACCAGTCAGGATAGGATTAATTTAATGCTTAAAGGTATTGCTGATATGTGTGAGAACATGGGTGTATTTGTGGTTGGTGGTGGTTTTTCGACTTCATTTAGCGATATCGTTCCCGCTACTGTAGTTTCAATTATTGGTAAACAAATTACGGAAAAACCCCTTACCAAACCGGCCAAGTCCCCTGGCGACAAAATAATTATTATCGGAGAGACAGGAACAGATGGCAATGATACCCTGTATAGAGCCGGGTTAGTAACAGTTATGGAGCCTGCAGTTGCCTGCTTTAAAGAGGAAAAAATTACCATGGAGGCAACTTTAGCCGCTTTTGCCACTGGGAAAATTAAGGCCTGCTCAGACCTTGGAGCAGCTGGTATAGGGGCGGCTGTATGTGAATCAGCCCGATATGGAAAATTGGGAGCTAAAGTGGAACTGGACAAAGTGCCGGTAAAAACAGAAAAAATTACTCCGGAGGAAATCTTTATCTGCGAGACCCAAGCCCGGATGCTAATTCAGGTAGAACCAGAACATGTTGATGAGGTATTAGAAGCGGTTCGCAGCAAGAATGGTATTGCAGCTGTAATAGGGGAGATTACTGATCAGGATTATGAAGTTTTCACCTACCAGGGTCAGGCAATAGCTACTATACCTAACGAACCTTCGCCCGAACTTCTACAAGAGCTAATGTAATGTAAAAAGTAAATTTTTGCACGATAATATATGCGCACTCTTCGGGTGCGCATTTTTTAATTGGAGGAAAAGAATATTCATTATCGAAAATAATGATTCTTAATGAAGTTAATGATTGATAAGGGTGATTAGGCTTAAACCGAGAATAAATCTGTAAATATTTTATGCCAGAGCGTATTTCATGAAAGCTGGCTTAGAGCATAATGAACCTGGCCTGCCTCGACCAGGATCATACATAATAGAAAATATAATAATATTGACTACCGCTACCAAAAAAGTATGTTATATACTCCTTGATCCTTGCGGTGTTTCCACAACTAGCAGTATTTTTTCCTGTAAACCATTTTCCGCATTAATGTATACGTAGTAAGTATCTTCGTCGATTTTTCCTTTTATTTCGTAAGCCAGCTGTTCTTCCAAATTACCTAGAGGAATAAGCGCTAATCGGATCTCTTCAATTTTTAACTTTTTATTTACTTTTTCTCTAGCTTCAGCTTCAGTGATTATAGGTTTTGGCAGTTTTCTTTCGGCATGAGATAACAAATATTTATTAGCATCATAAGCTACTACATTTCCGCTATCTAAGGAGACAATCACTTGAATCATATCAGGATAAATAACTACGCCATCCTGCAGGAGTGCATAGTTAACCAGCAATTCATTTCCTTCTATTAAGTGGCCTGTAGGTAAAAAATCTCCTAAATCTAATTTCTGTACAAACTCCTTAGCCTGCTCTTTTGCTTGTTCTACATTAACGTTTCTAACTTGACCCCGTTCTCCTACGTCCATCATTAAAACAACTTGTCCGCCTTTTTGACTAATCCCTAATACCAAATCTGACATTTTTGTATCTTTAGGATGTAATGTAACTGAATAAGAAGGGATACGACCTTTTGTCTTACCGGTAATCTTAGCCGTATAATTGGTGTTGTTCAAGTTCTTAATAAACTGAAGGGCAATGTTTTCCGCCTCTTTTTCATTTATCATCTTTCCGGACAGCCCTCTAGGTGCTCGGTTTACAACATGGTCAGAAAAAGGACCATCATAAGTTAATGTTGGTACTTCATTTTGAAGTCGTTCATCCAATTTTCCAAAACCATCAAGCATAACTTTTTTATCAGGGGTCAATTCTTTATCCTCATTTAAGTTGATAAGGCTACCAAGTCTGATTTGCTTTTCCTGCATTAAGTCCATGAGTTCTCTTAATTCATTATGAATTGTGCGGTTTTCTTGATGTAGTTGTCTAATTTTCTGCCATTCAGCTTCAGTTATTTCCTGGTTATTTGCTATCTTTTGGGCTAGAGAATAACTAAAATCACCTAATTGCGCCAAGTATTGATTGCTGCGCATCATATTTTCAATACCCAGGGGCAAATTGTCTAAATTAGTTCTAGCTACTTCTGCTATAGACCAAACCGTAGCCAATGTTATTATATCCTGGTCATTAGAATTAGAAGCTAAGATTTTTCCAAGTAAAACATCGAGGTTTTCAATATTCTCTATTAAACTGAAAAAATTATTCTGATAACTTGCTTCTAACGCATTCTCTGAAGCATGTGCTTGTTTGTTAATTTGGTTAAAATAAAATGCACCAGCTCCTAAACCAATTACAATAAGTAAACCGAATAATAGATTTTTATAGCGCAATACTAATACACCTCATACTTTCTTACTCTCAAGTTCCAATGTCAACTTCCAAAAAGATGTTTACCAATTTTGGTAATAATTTTCCGGCCCCAGATCCATGGACTGGTAGATGTTACAGGATTCCAGAAAAAAGTGGCACCATATGTGGGATCCCAGCCATTTAAGGCATATCGGGCTGCTCTGACATGATCATTTGTAGGAGTCACACGCCAAAATGAACCATCCAAAATGGGGGAAAAAGCTCCTGGTTGATAAATTACACCGCTTACAGTTCCGGGAAAGCGCGGATGGCGTACACGATTTACTATTACCGCAGCAACCGCTACTTGACCTTGAAAGGGCTCACCTCTGGCTTCTGCTGCTACCATACGAGAAATCAGCCATACATCATCTGCTCGAGGTTCACCAACTTTGCCTTGTACAGGTATAATTGGTTCATTCCCATTATATTGATTTAAAAACAAGCTTACTCCCAAAATACAAATTATTAGAATCCCAGCTAGTAATTTGAGTTTAAATGCAAGTGTCTTCAAATACTTTCCTCCTATTTATTAATAATTTAACTTAGTATGTCCTTCAACATAAAATACTTATACTAACATTTTTCAACATCAATTAAATTAAAATTCTAAAACAGAATTTGTTCATATATTGTTAAAAAGTTCAATAAAATGTTTATTAACAAGAAAGTTTTTTAGGTGTTATAAATATTTTAAGGAAGGAGTCTTTTTTTTATGGCTTATTGGCTTTATTGCACATCTTGTAAGCAGTGGAGCAAATCCACTACCCCGTTAACAGATGAAAAGACCTGTTTCTACTGTAATAATTTGTTTATTAATGTAAAGCAATATACTAATTCGGTTTCAGATAACAAAGTGATAGATAAACTAGAAGAATCACCAAATAGTACCATGGCACCAGTAATAACCGAAACACCAAAAGAGGATGGAAAAATTGATACGGCGGATTCCCAAAAAGCAATTATAGAGTCAGAGACATCCGAATTTTCAGAACAAGCGGTAAATAAAACAGCTGAAGAACCTGAGGCATTAGAATCAGAAGAAATACGAGAGGAAAAAGAGGTATCTGCAATGGAGGAAACGTACCAATTCGTAGAACCAGCAATAGATGAAACACCTCAAGAATCCGAGCCAATTAAATCAGATGAAATAATTGATAAACCAGAAATTATCGAATTGAAGGAAATGTTTGAAACTACAGAAACGATAGAAACAAATAAGTCAGAAACATTGGATTCTGGTGACACATTAGCAAAACCAGAAATATATATATCACAAGATACTTCCAAAACATCTGGAACTACAGAGGTAAAAAAGATAACAGCCCATAGGTATAAAGGAAATAAAAAGCATTCTCGAAAAACACGTTAACTTACTATTAGAATAGCAGTATAAATAAATATATGAGCAGATTAGTAAATAATACCCTCCTAATAAGTTGAATTTTCAGCAAACATATCACAAAGGCAAATAAAATTGGAATACTTAACCTATTATTTTAAGGTAAAATGAAGAGAATGCAGTTTCAGCTTATGACAAAGGGGAGGGGAAATATTATGATGAAAAGATTTAAAATACCTGCATTAATAATTATATGTATTGTTATTTTAGGAAGCCTATCATTATTAATAACTCGGGAAAAAGATGTTTACGAAGAAGATGGTATTAAATATATTTCAAAAGTCCAAGGAAGGGATTTTTTCATATATACTGATGGTAAGTGGCAAAAGAAGTTCCTTAAAGGTGTTAACATAGGTGCAGCTAAACCAGGATGTTTTCCTGGGGAACTTGCTATCACCCAAGAGGAATATTTACGTTGGTTTCAATATATTAGCGATATGAATGCTGATGTAATCAGAGTTTATACAACTTTAAAACCGGATTTTTATAATGCATTATATGAGTTTAACAAAAGCTCGGAAAAGCCGCTTTATCTTTTACAGGGTGTATGGGTAAGCGAAGAGATTATTAATCAACTATATGATGCTTATGCCGGTAATGAGAGAATTAAAAATGATTTTATAAAAGATGCAAACGATTTAGTTGATATTTTCCACGGAAATGCTAGTTTACCTGAAAGGCCGGGATTTGCCAGTGGAGAATACAAAAGCGACATATCAAAATATGTAATAGGCTGGATACTAGGGATAGAATGGGACCCTTATTTTGTTGAGGAGACTAATATAAGCAATCCCGATAAAAGCTCCTATACCGGGAAATTTTTATATACCGACAAAGCTTCACCCTTTGAAGCCTTTCTTTGTGAAGTTGGAGATAATGTGCTGAATTATGAAGCTTCCAAGTATAATATGACTCGTGCTTTAAGTTTTACCAATTGGCCTACAACCGATATGTTGGAACATCCTAATGAACCGCTTGAAAAAGAGGACTTGGCAGTAGTTAACATAGAGCATATTAAGCCTCAAAAAAACTATAAATCGGGATTATTTGCATCATATCATGTTTACCCCTATTATCCGGATTTTATGAGCTATCAAAAAGAATACATTACTTTTAAAGACGAAAAAGGGAGAATAAATACATATAGGGCATACTTACGTGATTTGTTTAAGGAACATACCGTACCAGTACTTATTGCGGAGTTCGGTGTACCTGCTTCAAGGGGGATGACCCATGTAAATATACACTCTGGCTATAATCAGGGTAATCATAGCGAAACTGAACAAGGGGATATTATTGTCGATCTTTTGCATGACATATATGATGAAGGTTATTGTGGGGCATTGGTATTTACCTGGCAAGATGAATGGTTTAAAAGAACATGGAATACCATGGACTTTGATCTGCCTGACCAAAGGCCTTTCTGGTCTAATCCCCAGACAAATGAACAACAGTTTGGATTGTTGGCTTTTGATCCTGGCCAAGAAAAAAGTATATGTTATGTAGATGGTGATATTTCAGATTGGAATATGAATACTCCCCTTATTACCTCCGACGAGCTCAGCCTTTATGTAAAATCTGATGAAAAGTATATTTATTTCATGGTTAAAACTAAGGATTATGATCTTAGTAATGACTTATTATTTATTCCTATAGACTCGATTCCGGGACAAGGGAATACACAGTATAAACCCACCAGTATTTCCTTTGAGCGACCCGCTGATTTTCTAATTCAGATAAACAATAAAGACAATTCAAGAATTTTGGTAGATGCATACTATGATTCTTTTTACTATTTATATGGTGAACAGCTCAATATGATTAGAAAAAACCCAGAATATAATAAGAAAGGTAATGGCATTTTCAATCCTATGTATCATTGTCTTTCCCGAGATATCTACTTACCAGAAGGTAAACTATTAATTCCTTTTTCCCAATATGAAACTGGATTATTAAAGCTAGGAGACGCCAATCCGGAACATAGTAATTATAATTCTCTTACTGACTTTTCTTGTATGGATAGTAATATTGAAATACGAATTCCCTGGCAGTTATTAAATGTTATGGATCCATCAACCAAATCAATAATGGGTGATTTATACAAGAACAAATCAATAAAAGCTGAAAAGATAGAAGGTATTTACATTGGGGCTGGAATAGTTAAAAATAAAGTAAAAGAAGACTTAGAAATCAGTATGGAGAATTATACGTGGAATGATTGGGTAATGCCAACATACCATGAGAGGTTAAAACCATCGTACTATATAGTGCAAGATGCATTTAAAAATTTATAGCATATTTATAGCATATTATATAAATAGTATATAAGGGGAGATGGGGGCAAGGAGATGATTTGCAAGGAATAGCAATTTTTCTTGCATCAGGTGCAGCTGAATATATAAATGGCACTATAATTCCGGTTGATAGTGGTTTTTCGCGCAAATAATTATAAGCCATGGTCAGAAGCTGTAGCATTATAGGTAGGAAATATTACATATATTGGACAAGTTTTTTATAATCTATTAATCTTGAAACTTATCGAAGGGGGAAGAGTTGAAGTGATGATTAATGGCGATACATCATTAATGGGTATGATTGGTAATCCTGTAAGGCAAAGTTTGTCTCCGGTATTGCATACACTAACTATGGAAAAAATGGGAATTAACGGTGTGTATCTGGTATTTAAGGTTGAACCCGATCAAGTGGAGGCAGCTGTAGCTAGTGTTAGAGCTTTAAATATGATCGGAATAAATGTAACCAAACCATATAAGCAGGAAGTTATTAAGTATTTAGATAAATTGTCACCCGAGGCCGAGGCTTGTCAATCAGTCAATGTTATCAAAAATGAGAATGGAACCCTGGTTGGATATAATACAGATGGCAGGGGTTTTTTAGACGGAATTATAAACGAAAATGTTGATGTTGCTGACAAAAATATATTAATGATTGGTGCCGGAGGAGCTGCATATTCTATAGCATATGAGCTTGCAATCTCAGGTGTTAAAGGAATTAATATAATAGCCCGGGATATGAGTAAATCCCGAAAGATGGCTAGTATGGTTAATGCCGTTAAGAGTGGTGTAGCAATGGGGTACAAGCTGAACGATGAAGAATTTGAAGAACTCAGTGAACAAGCTGATATCATTATTAACTGCACTCCGCTGGGAATGAAGCCAGATATTGACAGAGCGCCTATTAGTACATTAAAAAAGGTCAAACCTAGTGCTGTAGTTTGTGATATAATCTACAATCCTTCAGTCACCAAATTTTTAGCTATGGCTCAAGAAAGAAATTTAAAAACGATAAATGGTTTACCCATGTTGCTTTATCAAGGGAGATTATTTCTAAAAACATTAACCGGAAAAGAGCCGCCAATTTCATTTATGAAAGAGGTACTACAGGATAGTTTACAAAAACTCTAGAAGATTATTAAAGGGAGCGCTAAAGCTCCCTTTTCTTTGGTACCAAATAAATTCGTATATTTATAGTTTTTTAGCATACATGATAATTGATGACCTCTTTTGGATTAACTTAAACTTTCGGCAATCTGCTACATATGCGTTATTCTTCCCTGCTAATTACTGAAGAAGTTAAAATGGAACCAAAAGTGCGAATGTCAACCAAAAAGTGAACCACTGTGCTGATTAAAAACTGAGCCACTAATGCTAGTTTAAAAGTGAGCCACTTTGCTCACTATCTGGCTTT
>JBMNOV010000050.1:0-12453 GCA_050943255.1 Syntrophomonadaceae bacterium | reverse complement strand
TCCGGGGTTACATCCCGGCTGGCAAATCCGGTTCCACCTGATGTTAGTACCAAGTCTAAAGCTAAAACATCACATACATAACAGAGCTTTTCGGCTATCAGGTCTTTTTCATCAGGTATTATTTCATAATAATCTATACAATAATCTTTTCCTAGTATTTCCTCAATCTTTTTTCCGCTCAGGTCCTCCCGTTCACCCCGGAAGCCTTTATCACTCATAACTAGTATCCCTGTCCTAAACATTAAAGCACCTCTACCTTATCACCTTTACGTATTTCTCCGCCTGCTACTACCTTGCAGAACAGTCCTTCCGATGGCAGCAGGGAGATACCCAGAGTGCGGGTCACTATGCTGGGATGGTCTTCTTTGCCTATCTGGGACACCTGAAGAATAACATCAGAACCTATTTTTAGACGTCCATTAACTCCAACCGCAACCAGGTCGATCCCATCAATAAGGAGGTTTTCGGCAAATTCTCCTGGCCCTATTCTAAGGTTTTTTTCCTGGTTAACCTTTTTTACACTTGCTAGGTTAAGACAGGTTACCTGACGCCCCCAGGAACCAGCATGACCGTCATTTTCGATGCCAAAATCCTTAATAACTGTAGCACTTTCGACTTCTTTTTTTAACTGACCCCTTGCGGGGGATATACAGATGGAATAAAGCACACCTTTAGTCACAATATTTCTCCTTTAATTAGAAATTAAGCGACACGGGGTGCCGCCTTAATTTCTCCATAGTGGTGAGCCTTCTTAAGCTCTATTTACTCCCTTTTAACATGACCGCTTTTGCCACCCATTTTTTCAAGAAGCTTGATTTCTTTTATTTCCATCCAACGGTCTACGGCTTTAGTCATATCGTATATAGTAATAGCTGCAACCGTAACAGCCGTGATAGCTTCCATTTCTACGCCGGTCTTACCTGTAGTTTTGACTTTTGAGGTAATAATAATACTGGAATTAGTATTATCTATCTCAAAATTAATGTCAACTGAGCTGAGCATTAGAGGATGACACATAGGTATTAAACTGGATGTCTGCTTGGCTCCCATAATACCTGCCACCTGGGCTACTGCCAGGACGTCCCCTTTTTTGATTCCACCATTTCTTATTAAGGCCAGAGTTTCAGGCTGCATCTGAATTACGGCACTAGCCCGGGCGATTCTGGCGGTGTCTTCTTTAACACTAATATCTACCATCCGGGCTCTTCCCTGTTCATTTATATGGGTAAAATCCATTCCCATTTAGCCTCCTATTTGAAACATCTTGCGCTGGTTTTCATTCCCCCAACCATTATTCATATGGTGGCGTTCTGGTTTCATTATAATCGCTGTTTTAAACAATAAAGCTAACTCTTCATCACTGGCCCCGGATTTCAAGGCGTTTTTAAGGTCTATTTCCCTTTTGTCATAAAGACAACCCCTAAGCTTTCCATCTGCTGTCATGCGAATACGGTTGCATACCCCACAAAAGTGATTGCTCATAGGAGCAATAAACCCAATTGAGCCCTGTCCCCCCACTAGCTGGTAGGTTTTGGCCGGACCATTACCCTTGATGGTTTTGTCCACTTTTAGTTCATATTCTTCTTCAATTCGGTTTTTAACCTCATTTACATTAATTACCCGTTCAGGTTTCCAATAATGGAGGTCACCTATAGGCATAAACTCAATAAACCTTAAATGCAAAGGATAATCATAAGCCAGACGGGTAAAGTCGATTATCTCATCATCATTAAATCCCCTGATTATTACGGTGTTTATTTTCACTGGATGCATATTGAGCTCCAGGGCTTTATTGATAGCCTGGCGAACATCTTCTAACTCGCCCCAGCGAGTTATATAGCGGTACTTGACTGCTGATAAGGTATCAAGGCTGATATTTATCCGGTTTAAGCCGGCATCCTTCAACTGCTTCGCCATGGGGTTGTATAGAATACCATTAGTAGTAAGGGCTATATCATCTATTTCCCTTATCTGCGCAATATAATGTATAAGTTGTCCAATATTCTTGCGTATCAGTGGTTCTCCGCCGGTTAGCCTGACCTTACGAATTCCTATAGTCGTAGCTACTCTAATTAGACGAGCCAAATCCTCCAGGCTTAAAATGGTATAATGCCCCAGGTCTTCCACACCTTCTTCAGGCATGCAATAACGGCAACGTAGATTACAGCGGTCAGTAACTGATATCCGCAAATAGTTAATATTGCGTTGGTATTTATCCTGCATAATTTCCTCCCCGGGTGTACCAGCCTTGGTATGAATAAAAATACTTCATTAAAATAGCGGCAAGTTATAATGCCTAAAAACAGCCCAGCTCACAGGCAAATATTTTAATTCCTGCCAAATCACATAATTTCCCCATTTGCGCAAGTTCAATCCCTAAACTGGCTGCTGCTGCACGGGCATCGGAACAACTCGCTCTTCCATTAGGAAACATGGCTTTAAGCTTCTTAACTAATTCTTCTTGCTGTGTCATATATTAATACCTCCAAAAAAATAACCCCCTAAGCATTTGGGAGTATATAATAATAACCTGCTATACTCCTTTACCAATGGGAGGCATACTGGTTTCCCCGTAGACCCTGTCATTCAGCCGCCATAGCCCAACAGCCTTAGGCTAGCTGAATCGGAGCTTACATGATATTTAATTATACAATATTCATACAATAGATTCCACCAAGGAAAATGCTATGTGCAAGTTTACCTGTAATATAGTTATATTATGGTTATATGGTTAGGTCATAGAAAAGAGGAGAAACTATGATATTATTAAAATAACGCCGATTCTATTTAAAATTACTAACTTGGTTAAGGAGGATTGATACTTTACCATGACTGCGTTGCAATGGATATTAATAGCTATCGTATGCGGTGCCATTGAGATATTTACTTTAGGATTATGGTTTTTGTGGCTGGCTCTGTCAGCACTTATTGTTTCAGTTACGGTAAAATTAGGATGGCTGCCTTCATTAGAATACCAGTTACTTGTTTTTGCTCTTTTCACCTTAGTATTTATTATTTTTACCCGCCCCTTGGCCCGGAAATTTTTTCATACTTCCGATAAATTAAGTAATATTAATGCTTTAATTGGCCAGCATGGAATAGCCATCAGTCCCATTCAGCCTCTTCACTTTGGGCAGGTTAAAGTTAATGGGGAGATTTGGACTGCTATTTCCGGTGAAGATATTAAGGAAGGTACTAAAGTAATAGTTACTGGTATTAATGGAGTTAAACTCCAAGTGGTCAAAGATGATTTACAGGGAGAGGGGTAAGTGGGATTAGATTAGCTCTTGGGTAATCTTAGCATATGGAGGTGATATCTATTTTTCTTGGGTAATACCAGGTAACACATAAATAAATTTAATTAATTCGAAAGGGGTTTACTTTGTGGATATATTAGGGGTTTTTGTCAATATTATTATCGTTTTTTTTGTTATAATTATCGCCTTTTCATCTATTAAGATTATTAGACAATCTACAGTAGGGGTTATTGAAAGGTTGGGTAAATATCATAAGATGGCGGAACAAGGTATAAATATTCTTATTCCTTTTATTGATTCCTTCCGCGCTGTTGTTGATCTACGCGAACAAGTGGTTGACTTTCCTCCCCAGCCGGTAATAACCAAAGATAATGTTACCATGATGATTGACACGGTAGTATACTACCAGGTAACTGACGCTTTTAGGTTTACCTATGAAATCAGCAGTGCTATCCTGGCCATAGAAAATCTTACAGCTACTACCTTAAGAAATATTGTTGGTGATCTGGAACTAGATGAAACTCTTACCTCCAGGGATTTGGTCAATAGCCGCTTACGGGTAATATTGGATGAGGCTACTGATAAATGGGGTATAAAGGTTAACCGGGTGGAACTTAAGAATATCCTTCCCCCACAGGATATCCAGAATGCTATGGAAAAACAAATGCGGGCTGAAAGAGAAAAAAGAGAAGCTATATTGAGGGCTGAAGGTCAAAAGACCGCAGCTATCCTTGAAGCTGAAGGTAATAAACAGTCTGCCATACTGAATGCCGAGGCTATAAAAGAAGCTTCTATACGCGAAGCCGAAGGAACCAGGCAGGCTAAGATACTAGAAGCCGAAGGAACCAGACAGGCTAAGATACTGGAAGCCGAAGGTGAAGCTCAAGCGATATTATTGATTCAACAAGCACTGGCCGATAGTCTGGTTATGCTACGCGAAGCATCAGCTGATGAAAAGGTTCTGGCACTAAAATCCCTGGAAGCTCTTAAAGTAATAGGTGATGGGCAAGCTACTAAAATTATCATTCCCTCCGACCTTGCCGGACTGGGCGGAGTCTTCGCTGCCTTGAAAGAAACTACGTAATTTGTAGTAGCCAGGGTCAGGCTTGAAATATTCCCTTTTTCTTCAAGCTTGATCCTTATTCTCTTTCTGGGTACTAAAAAAGATTATGGCAATTACTAAACTAATAAGGCAAAGCATAAAAGCGGATTTAAAGCCCGAGGCAGCAATCAGATTATTAGCTACCGGGGCTTTACTTATAATTACTCCTAGTAAATGCTGGTAAACAGCTGCACCCATAAACCCGAAAAAATTAAGTAATCCTGATGCAGTACCCATAATCCTTGAGTCAATATTCTCCTTCAGGTTTGCCCATATTATAACGTTGGCATAAGCCAAAAAACCAAAAAGGAACATTAATACTCTAAGTAGGTTTAATGACATGAAATCAGTCATAAATACCAGGGGAATCCAGGTTAACGTATATAGGGTTACTGTTATAAGAGCAATCTTCTTCTTGGTGGGAAAAAATTTATCCGCAATTAATCCTGACAGAGGACACCCGATTAAAGCTCCTATAGCAATTAACATAATAAGATTACCAGTTTCGGCATCGGTGTATTGATAAACGTTCATTAAGTAAGGTCCGGCCCAAAGGCCTTGAAAAGCAAACATGGTACCAATCCATACACAAAACAATGCAGCCATTGTCCAAAAGTTGTATTTCCTGACCACAATGCCTATCGTTTCAATGGTGCCTGTAGAAGTTGTAGAAATTGGAGGTGTTCCCTCAATTTCAGCTATACTGGCTCCACCAATATCAGCAGGCTTATTGCGGACAAATATGTAAAACAACACTGCAATAACAAAAGTAATTAATCCTACCCCTGTCATGGTATTTCTCCAGCCAAAAGCAACCATTAATGCTACCAATGGTGCCGCTGCCGCTAATGCACCTGAGTTGCCAACCGCCCCCAGGATACCTGAATAAGTGGTAAACTCATCTTTCCTAAACCAGTCGGTAAGGATACGCATAGCTGGAACATAAACAAATGCCACTCCAAAACCCACCATAAACCGGGATACCAGAGCTATATAAAAGGAGCTGGCCACAGCAAAAAGCAGGGTAGCTACACCGGCAAGCAAAAAAAATAATGAAGTAGTTTTACGAACCCCCCAGCGGTCAGCCAGGATGCCTGACGGAATCTGGGCTAATGCATAAGCATAAAAATACATCGAACCCAAAAGACCAATAGCGGCTGGATCAATATTAAAGGTAGCTGATAATTCCGAAGCCATAACTGCGGTTGAAGTACGATGGAAGTAAACAAAGAAAAATGCTAGAGCAGTAAACCCAAAAACTACATAACGATATTTCAAGGTTTTGTCGGCCAATTAATTCCCCTCTTTCCCCTCCTACAAATTAATAGCAGCGTACTATTAAAACTATCCATTAATCGTACCACATACTTGGTATAATGTCATTATAAAGAAAAAGCTTTACCTCGTCTTAAGCGTCTTTATAAGCCTGCTCAATAATAGCGGTGTTGTCTACATTATTAGTCCCTAGTACTGCTCGGGCCAACTTTTGGGCTAGATAATTATCTTCATTAGTAGTTCTGGAAGAACTGAATAAAGCTAAGGCATCTTATTATTAGGGGGTCAGGCTTGAAATATTCCCTTTCAATAGAACAAGGGGGCAAATGCCCCCTTGTTCTATACTTCAAGCCTTGCCCCCTATTCCTTCTGGGTAGTAAAAAAGGTTATAACTATAACCAAACTAATCAAACAAAATAAAAAGGCAGATTTAAACCCTGAGGTAGCGATTATATTATTAGTAACCGGTGCTTTGCTTATAATATATCCCATTAACTGCTGGTAAACCGCTGCACCTAGAAATCCGAAAAGGTTTAGGAATCCTGATGCAGTACCCATAATCCTTGAATCAAAATTTACCTTCAGATTAGCCCAAACTACAATATTCCAATATGCAAAAAAGCCAAATAGAAACATTAGAATTCTAATAAAGGTTAATGACATGGAACCAGTCATAAATACCAGCGGAATCCAAATTAAGGTATAACAGCAAACAGCTATCAAGACCATTTTCTTCTTGGATTTTACTAGTTTATCAGCAACGATTCCTGCCACAGGACACCCAATTAATGCCCCAATAGCAATTAACATAATAATGCTGCCGGTTTCAACCTCGGTTAACTGATAAACATTCATTAAATAAGGCCCTGACCAGAGACCTTGAAAAGAAAATATAGTACCAAGCCATACCAAAAACAAAGCAACTAGAGTCCAAAAGTTATAATTCCTGATTATGATCTTTAAGGCTTCACCAATACCTATAGTTGTTGTAGGTACAGGGGGAATCCCTTCAATTTCAGCCATGCTGGCTCCACCTATATCGGCAGGTTTATTGCGAACAAATATGTAGATTAATACAGCAATGACTAATGTTACAATACCAATGGCTGCCATAGCATTTCTCCAGCCGAGACTAGCCATTAAAAATACCAGAGGTGCTGCTGCAGCTAATGCACCCAGGTTGCCAACTGCCACTAAAATACCATTATATGTGGCAAACTCATTCCGTCTAAACCAATCAGTTAAAACCCGCATAGCGGGAACATAAATAAACGCAACGCCTAAACCTACCATAAACCTGGAGATTAAAACAAGATTAAAGTTGCTTGCTACGGCGAATAGCAATGTAGCTGCTCCGGCAAACAACAAAAATGTTGACATGGTTTTACGAATTCCCCAGTTATCAGCCAGGATTCCTGCCGGGATCTGAGCTGCAGCATAGGCATAAAAATACATCGAGCCTAAAAGACCAATCGCCACTGGGTCGATGGCAAACTCAGCTGCTAATTCCGGAGCCATAACTGCGGTTGAAGTTCGGTGGAAAAACACAAAGAAAAATGCCAGGGTAACAAACCCAAATACCACATAACGATAAGTTAAAGTTTTATTAGTCGCCAATCTTATCCCCCTCTTTACCCAACAGTGCCTTCCAGAAGTACTATACCTCATTAACCCTTATTTTAATCGTCTAAACCTCCTTCCTAACCCCTAAAAATAATTCATGTCTATTGCTATTTCGGATTGATCAGTAACTATCCAGTGTACAGCTACATCTTTTTTGTGGGGGAATACATTATCTATCACTTGATATTCATAGCATACTCCACAGTTAAAGCACTGCTTGCTTAAACCAGGCAGAAATAGATCATAGTAGCCTTTGCCATACCCCAAGCGATATCCCTTGGCATCGAAAACTATACCTGGTACCAGAACCACATCAATTTTTTCTATTGCTATAGGGTCACCCAAAGGTTCCTTGATCCCAAAAGGCCCGGGAGCCATATTATTCCAATCATTGACTTCAACCGCTTGCAATTGTCCTCCCTGTACTCGTGGCAGCACTATAGTCCGCCCTTGCCTTTTCAATTCAACTAACCAGGGTATTAGGTTGACCTCATTATTAATACTGTTATACCCCATTATTACATTGGCCTTTGTAACTGGATATAACCGTTCCAGGCGGGAGCATATACGCCGGCTTAAATTATTTACTTCCTGGTCAGTCATGCTTCTCCTTCTACTAAGCATATTGCGGCGAAGCTCATCCCGGTTAATTAATTGCATTTAAACAAGTTCCCTTTCTTAAATACGGTTATACCTTCGGCTAATATATAGTTCCTGACAATGCGATTTTCTCCAATAATAAACCAGCAATGCGACAAGCAATAAAACTAAAGTATATACCTGTCCTAGGGATAAGGGACCTACAAAAACCTCGCTGGCACGGAAAAACTCTACTACAAAACGATATATAGCATAGCCAATTATATAAAGTAAAAAAACCTGCCCCGGGAATTTACGGCGTGGGTAAAAACGTATAAGCACGAAAAATAACAGAAGATTTAAAACCGAACTATAGAGCTGGGTCGGGTGACGAGGAAAGGTATCTACAAATGGGAATACTACTCCCAGAGGGGTATCGGTTATATTGCCATAGCAACAACCGTTTAAAAAACAACCTACCCTTACTATAGCATAACCTAATGCTAAGTAAGGAGCAAACATATCAATAACCCTCCAGAAAGGTAAGTTTTTACGGTATAAATATATGGTAAATGGCATTAACCCTCCGATAAGACCACCATACCAGGCAAGACCTTGAATACCTTTTCCCAAACTAAAGAGACTCCCAGGGTTAGCAAGAAAGGCGTCCCACTCGTAGGTAAATATATATGCCAAACGCCCTCCTATAATGCCAAATATAACACAGAGTATCACTAGATCAAAGACCATATCTTTTTTATAGCCCTCTCTGGCAAATAGCCGGCTAATGCCTACAATGGCAATAATAACAGCTATAGCTAACATAAGACCCCATGAAAATATGTTTATTTTCCCAATCGTAATCAAAATTGGCTGCATACTTCTTAACTCCTTATTTTTCATTTATCCACAGGAACCAAGGTTCTAAATTCCGGCAACACTATTTTTAACTAGGACCATCGCGCTTTAAAAACGCGAATTTACTTATCAACAGACTTATGCACATTATCCACAGCTATTTTTCACAGGGTCAATAGTCCTGGATAAGCATTAACATTAAGGGGGGCAAAACTCCCATTGATAAAGCTAATATAGGCATTACCAGCAATCATTGCGGCATTATCTGTGCATAATTGTAATGATGGATAATACACAGGTAGTCCCACATCCTGCCCCCTGGTTTTCAACAAGCTCCGCAAATGTTTGTTAGCCGCTACTCCACCCGCTAATAAAATTGAACGAGCTTTATATTTATTAGCTGCTTTCAGGGTTTTTTCAACCAGTACTTCAACTAGTGCAGCCTGAAATTCGGCGGCCAGGTCATTTACATTAGCGGTTCCTTTTCGTTTAAGCTTATTCCATTCATTCATTGCCGCTGTTTTTAAACCGCTAAAACTAAATTCAAAGTCATTCCGATCTAAAAAAACCCGGGGTAGTTTGATTCTCCCGGTTTCACCTTGGGCAGCAGACTTTTCCACAGCTGGTCCTCCAGGATACCCCAGGCCTAGAAAACGGGCGACCTTATCAAAAGCCTCTCCGGCAGCATCATCACGAGTCTCGCCAATTAACTCGTATTGGCCTATAGAAGCCATACAGAGCAGGCTGGTATGTCCCCCTGAAACTACTAGACATACTGCGGGAAACTCTATTGCCTGGTGTTCCAAGAAATTGGCATAGATATGACCTTCCAGATGGTTTACAGCTAATAGAGGACGTTCAAGTGCAAAAGCAAAAGCCTTGGCAAATGATAAACCTACCAGCAATGCTCCAATCAAACCAGGCCGGTTGGTAACAGCAACCGCATCTATATCCGGGTAAGACAAACCCGCATTTTCAAATGCAGCTTCTACCACCTGGCTTATATTTTCTATGTGTTTACGTGAAGCAACTTCTGGTACTACTCCTCCAAATTGGGAATGAATATTTACCTGAGAGTTTACCACATTAGATAAGATATAGCACCCATTTTTAACTATAGCTGCTGCAGTCTCATCACAGGAGGTCTCTATACCTAAAATAATTGTATCTTGCAATTGTTTCCACCTTTTTCCCTTAACTATATAACAATTCATAATCTAAGATAATTCAGCCAAATATTTAGTCATTATAATGGCATCCTCATTATTATCACAATAATAATTCTTTCTTTTCCCAGTAGGGATATAACCTAATTTATGGTATAAATTAAGGGCTGCTTGGTTGGAAGGACGAACCTCAAGTAATATGCGGTGGGCATTTCTATCCCGTGCTGTTCTCTCCAACTCTTCCATTAATGCTGTCCCAATGCCCAATTGTCTATAACCAGGGTCAACAGCAACACTGGTTATATGGGCTTCTTCATATACCACCCAGATACCACCATATCCTGCTATTTCTCCTTCATAATCACAAACCAGGTAGATTGCCAGGTTATTTTTCAACTCACCTAGATATGATTCCCTGGACCAGGGTAAAGTAAAGGATTTATTTTCGATTTCCATAATCCGATTAATATCCTGAAGGGTCATCTTTCTAAGAATAAATTTTGGATTAAGCACTATAATTCGCCTCTCCCTAAACGGTATTCAGCTTCTGATAAACGGATATACACTGGAGATAGCTTGAAGACGTCTTCCCATTCCCCTTTTTGGTATTTTACCCTGCCCAAGCTGGCTAGTGCTGCAGCCCGGGGTAACATCAAATGTAATGGCGGAATTTCAAGCTTCTCCCCTAGCTTTTCCTTGAAAAAGTCAGCATAGGGATAGTAACCATCACCTAGTAAGATAATATGGTCTTTTTGATGCTGTTGTACTGCTATTTCCACTTGCCTAACCAATTCAACCGGAGAAATAGCCCGGGCGTCCCCTAGCATTTGCGGGTAATCCCCACTAACATCATAAAATCCGCAATAGACTTCATGCTTACGAGCATCCAACAGGGGACAAACTAGATTATTAGAACCGCAAATATTGTGTGCCAGGGTTTCCAGGGTACTGACCCCTATAACCGGTTTACCAGCAGCCATGCTCAACCCTTTCACTGCAGCTAACCCAATTCTAAGACCGGTAAAAGACCCTGGACCTACGGTTACAGCCAGGGCGTCGATTTGGTTAATCGTACACTCAGATTCTTTTAATATCCGCTCAACCATTATCATTAAGGTCTCGGAATGGGTTTTTTTATAATTAGAAAACTCCTCTTTAATAAGTCTATCATCATCCAGTAAAGCTACCCCGGCAACTGGTGTAGCACTATCTATGGCTAGTATTAACATAGTTTTTCAATTCCTCCACCTTAACCTGGTAGCGATGACCCCTTCCGCTTATCCTGACCATTCGCTCCCGCTCATAATCTTCTTCAACTAATTCTAGATTTACCATCAGGGCTTCAGCCGGAAGTATTCTTTCACCTGCCTGAGGCCACTCGATCAGGGATAAACCATCCTTTTCCAGATAATCCTCCAATCCCAAATCGTTCAAATCGCTTCCTTCCAGACGGTAAAAATCAAAATGGAATATTTTAATTGATGATAGGTACACATTCATAAGGGTAAAAGTGGGACTAGTCACTTTGCCGGTATATCCTAGGCCCCGGGCAATACCTCGTACCAGAGTAGTTTTCCCCGCCCCCAGTTCACCAGTCAGGTATACTATATCATGCTGGTGTAGTACACGTGCTAATGATCTTCCTAGTGCTATCATTTCTTCCTCATTGTGTACTTTTACGAGCAATTTAGTATCACCCCTTTTATAATAAGATTACCTCTTATAGTATTTGTCCCTGATTTGCTTAAAATCCTGCCAGACCGGCCGCTTATATGATTCATTACGCAACAGGGCTGCGGGATGAAAGGTAGCAATTATTTCAATACCCTGCCGGGTAAACCACTTGCCTCTTATTGCTGTAATACCAGCCCTGGGATCTATTATCACTTTACTGGCCAGTGAACCCAGACAAACTATAAGCTGGGGTTTGATAAGGCGTATCTGAGCCTCCAGATAATTTTGGCATAATTTTACTTCATCCGGTCGGGGCAAACGGTTACCTGGGGGCCGACATTTTATGACATTGGCAATAAAAATATCCGACCGGGGTAGTTCAGCCGCCTGTAAAATTTTATCCAATAGTTGCCCGGATCGTCCTACAAACGGCCTTCCCTGAAGATCCTCTTCCATTCCGGGGCCCTCACCTACCAGCATCAACCGAGTGTCTGTCTTACCTTCACCAAAGACAACCTTTTTACATCCTTCTCTTAAACGGCATAGAGTGCAGTTTTTTACCCGTTCTTCAAGCTGGGTCATGTTTTCTAGGTCAAGGTGGGCGTTCTCTTGTTTTATTCCGGGAATAAAGGAAATATATATTTCCTCACTGATTTCTTTATTATAGTCTTTTTCCTGCTCTTGTCCAAATAAGCCTGGTTGCTCAATAGACATTTTCTCCCCTCCTGCTCCGTAACCACGGGGACGGTTCTTGCGGTTCGTTCGGTTGCCGTAACCGAACGAACCGCAAGAACCGTCCCCGTGGCTCGCCCCAAGAACCGTCCCCGTGGTTAGTGAATTAAAGGAGATGATATTATGGATATTAAAGGAACAAAAACGGAAAAAAATCTAATGGATGCTTTTGCAGGAGAATCCCAGG
>JBMNOV010000009.1:0-51719 GCA_050943255.1 Syntrophomonadaceae bacterium | reverse complement strand
TTTTATCAATAGATGGTAGATTATTTGGTGGAGGCGGGGGGAGTCGAACCCCCGTCCGAAAGTAAGACCAGTCCAGTCTCTCCGAGCGCAGTTCGTGTTTTGCGTTTCGCCAACCAGACGCCCACGAACAGGCTTCCTTCGACTATCCCCGATTTGTTTCCCCTTAAAGCCCCTCGAGGAGAAAGGCTTCAGGGTACCCTAACTAAGTGACGCCCTGCACCAGGCCGTTAGGAAACCTGACCGGACGAGCCGCACTAAGCGGCTAATGCAAAATTATTATCTTCTGCAGTTACTTTAAGTTTTTCACCTTTTTAACGAGCTGGCGACAACTCGGCTCGCTGCTCGACCCATCTTATCCCCCGTCGAAACCAGTACGCCCCCATATTAGTTGTTATATGGTAACTGCGTAATATTCTATAGAGAATAAATGAGTGTACATGTCATAATAATGTCATAGTGTGTTTTTGTCAATGTAAAGATTATACCTTAACTTATTTTAGAAAATGCGGCTGCGTTCTTTTATTGCCCGATCGATGTCCCTTTTGGCATCACGGGAAGCAATATCCTCACGCTTATCATAGAGTTTTTTACCTACGGCCACAGCTATTTCCATTTTAGCCCGACCATTTTTAAAATAAATCTTCAGCGGTATCAGAGTACAACCTTTTTCCTTCTGCATTCCCAGCAGATAGTCTATTTCCCTGCGGTTAAGCAAAAGTTTTTTAGGTCTGAGGGGATCATGGTTAAAGCGATTACCTTTGTCATAGGGACTAATGTGAAAATTATTCACCCAGACCTCCCCATCTTTAACATTAGCATAGGCATCCTGCAGGTTACCTTTGCCCATACGCAGGGATTTGACCTCAGTCCCTACGAGAACAAGCCCTGCTTCCATACTTTCTTTTATATGGTAGTTGTGCCGCGCCTTGCGATTGTCAACCACCGGTTTGATACCCTTTTGCTTAGCCATTTAATAGCACCCCGATAAAATAACCCTCGCCTAGATTGCTCAATCCAAGGCCAGGGCTTTAACTTCATTTATTCTGCAACTAGATTATAACTTATACCTGGTTATTGGTCAAGACGAAGCCAAGGGGACGGTTCTTGCGGTTCGTCGTTAGCTTGTTAATTGATACAATCGCAAGAACAGTAGCGACGAACCGCAAGAACCGTCCCCTTGGCTTTCCAATTAATCTACTAGTTCAAAATCAATTTTAGCTTCATCTACTTCAACTCGCACCAATTGTACCCGTACCTGATCACCGATAGCAAACTTTCGCCCCCCATGTCTTCCTACCAAGGTATAATTGCGGTCATTAAACTCATAATAGTCATCGGTAATACTGGAAATGTGCACTAGACCTTCAACCGTGTTATCCAATTGTACAAAAAAGCCAAAAGACAAGATAGACGAGATCCGCGCAGTGAATTCTTCCCCTACATACTGTTTCATGTATTGAGCCTTTTTAATATCAACTAATTCTCTTTCCGCTTCCTCGGCCTTAATTTCCTGTATAGTGCAATGTTCCCCATACTGGATCATTTTCCTTTCTAAGCCAGCGCGTTTTTTAGTATTTATTTTACCTTCCAGGAGCGCAGTTAAAACCCGGTGTACGATTAAATCAGGGTATCGGCGAATGGGGCTGGTAAAGTGGCAGTAGTACTTTGAGGCTAGGCCAAAATGCCCCAATGCTTCCGGAGCATAACGTGCATGTTTCATCGAACGAAGTAATAGTATTGATAGCATCTGCTCCTCGGGCTTATCTTTAATCCCTTGAAGTATCTTTTGATAAACATAAGGCTCTATCTTATTAGTGGTAATTTTACGGCCAAAACCGCCCAATACCAGGTTTAATTTGGTTATTGATTCTTCATCTGGTTTTTCGTGAACCCGGTAAAGGATTGGAATCTGCTGCCAATACATATGTTCGGCAATAACCTCATTTGCCGTGATCATAAAATCTTCAATTAGCATTTCTCCAGGGCCACGCTCTAGGCGTTTAATATCAACCGGAAAACCTTTCTCATCAACTAGCACCTTAGATTCAGGAAAATCAAAATCAAGGCTACCCTGCTTAATTCGCCTGGCCCTTAGGATATCAGAAAGTTCCTTCATCAGGTAAAAATCATCTAATAATTCCTGATACCTCGCCTTTTCTTCTTGGTCATCATTCACCAAAATACTGTTGACTGCAGTATAGGTCATACGCTCATTAATGTTAATTACTGATTTGGTAATATCGTAATTTATAACTACCCCTTCATTATTTATATCCATGATGCAGCTTATCGCTAATCTATCCTTTTTAGCCTCAAGACTGCAAATATTATTGGAAAGCTCAGGCGGAAGCATAGGCAATACTTTATCTATTAAATAGACACTGGTAGCACGGGCAAAAGCCTCCCGGTCAAGCCGGCTATCCTCTCTAACATAATGGGAAACATCAGCAATGTGAACTCCTAACCTGTAACCTTCGGGGATCCTCTCAATAGAAACAGCATCATCCAGATCCTTAGCGTCCTCCCCATCTATAGTAACCATGGGTATGTCCCTTAAGTCGCGGCGTTGTTTTAAATCATCACTCGTAACCGGTTGCGCCACATTACGGGCTTCTTCAAGTACAGCTGCAGGAAAATCAGTCCTTAAGCCATGTTTCTTGATAACTACCTGCAAGTCCAAGCCAGGATCACCCTTATGCCCTAGCACCTCGGCAATCTTTCCCTCTAATACCCGATCCCGGTCAGGCCACGAGATTATATTTACTAATACCTTATCTCCATCTTTGACTGCTATTTTCCTTAACGGGCGCACATAAACCGGATAAAAATGGCGGTCATCATCTGGTATTACCCGCCCCATCTTTTTCCCTCTTTCATAAGTACCTACAAGCTGCTTATTTGCCCGTTTAATTACCCGTATTACCTCACCCTCGGCCCGTTGGCCACCACTAGAACGCGCACTCAATCTTACCATTACTTTGTCGCTATGCATGGCACCATTAAGTCCGCCACTATATACAAATACTTCAGGAAAAGTGGCGTCATCCGGTACCAGTATGCCATAACCCCGCTGGCTAAGTCTTAGGGTCCCCCGGATAAGGTTCATCTTTTCGGGCAGCCCATACTTGTTCTTCCTTGTTTTAACTATTTCACCGTCTTTTTCTAGACGTCCTAGTACTTTATTAAATTTATTCTCATCTTCGTCAATAATCCCCAAAACATCTTTGAGTTCATAATAACTTAAAGGCCGGTAGCTTTCCTGGCGCATGTACTCTAGAATTCCATTACTGGTGACCATAAATCCTCCTTAAACCTCGTTTTGTTTAGTTTATATTATTCCCAGATATTGATCTCTATAAGCCTATATCAGATGCAATTGTTTTCATACTTGCCAGAGCAATAGCCAAAAATTCCTCCAGTTCCAGACCAAGTTTCGTACAAGTAGCCATCTTTTCCCGGCTCGCTCCCCGGGCAAAGGCTTTTTCCTTAAATCGCTTTTTAAGAGATTTTAGCTCAACCCCGGCCAGGCTTTTATCAGGTCGCACCAGTGCTGCTGCCGTAATAAAACCGCTAACCGGATCAGTAGCAAAAAGTGCTTTATCTAGGGTCGTCTTACGCTCCAGACCATGGGCCTCATTATGAACCTTTACTGCATATACTATATCAGCAGGAAGTCCATGTTCTCCCAAGATCTGTGCCCCTTTTAACGAATGAGCTTCAACATCTTCAGCGGTGAAGTCATAATCAATATCATGCAAAAGCCCGGCCAGAGCATATTTTTCCTCATCTTCCCCCAGTCTCTGAGCCAAACCCTTCATAATTGCCTCTACCGCCAGGGAATGGTTAATTAAGTTCTCGTTATGAACATAATGCTTAAGTAAGGTTATTGCTTCTTCTCTTAACATTGTTTTTGCCTCCTGCCTTTTAGTATTGTTTGAACTCTATAAATTATAATTTTAAGATTTAAATTCCTAAACATTTCAACAATTTAATTTTCATTCTTAATCCGGCATATTCCATGAAAATTTAGTACTTTTTTCTTGTTGATTAAATTATAAACTTGACTATTGCCTGGGCAATTTTTTCGACTTCCTCCCCCATAGTGGCAATATGGCCAGAATGGGAAAGTTCTAATAACTGGCTTTTGGGTATCCTTTCCCGCAAATAGTATGTACCGCAAGCCTGCACTGATTCATCCTGAAGTGATTGGATTAATAGGACTGGTATTTTTATACCTGCAACTTCATTTATCACCTCTTTACGCAGCTGGTCAAGACTGCCAAAGGCTTTAACCGGAATAACATCGTAGGCAAAACGTCCTTTATCCTTCAGTTTTTGTGAAACCATACTGGTTTTTTTAGGATAAAACGGCTTAATCCACCCTATCAATGAGCTTATTGCCGTTAACATGGGAGTATGGTAGTAAATAGGTGCATTAATTGCAATAGCTCCCTTAAGACCTGGTATACAGCGAGCAGCGTGCAGGCTCAATAATGCTCCCATCGATAACCCTCCTATAAAAACCTGCCGGTTACTTTGCTTTAAAGATATTATTTCTCTCTCAACTGCACCATACCACTGCTCCCAGCTGTACTGGTTGAGTTCATCAGGGGTTAAGCCATGTCCAGGTAATAATGGTGCGCAGATAGTCAATCCGCTCAGCTCGTGAATTAGCCGGGCAGTAGGATAAAGCTCCGAAGGAGAAGCTGTAAAACCATGCAAAAAAAGCAATGCTATATCTTTGCTACCACTTAATATAAAAGATTCGGCAGATGGATTTATATGTTTCATTTTGATATCCTAACTTTTTTAAAATAAAAAAAGCTGCCAGAAGTGATCAGGCAGCCTAATTCTTAATACTTTATTGATTAACTATTGCTAATGCCAAGGTTATTAACATAAAAATAGCACATTCATATGCAGTTATTTTGCTAAGTAAATCGTCAAGACCCTTTTTCTTACCAAAAATAGCTTCTCCACCACCGGCAATACTACCTGATAATCCTGCACTTTTCCCTGATTGTAAAAGAATAGTTGCGATTAAACCTAAAGCAAATATAACTTGAAATATTAGTAAAATTGTACTAAGCAATATTCCACCTCCATTTATACGCTATTAGTGCGCTTATCCAGCACGAGCTAAATCGAGTATATTTTATCATAAAAGGATGGAAAACAAAATACTAGCTTCATTTCTTCAAATTGTAAAAGGTTTTAATTCCCCGGTATATAGCATACTCATCTAATTCTTCTTCAATCCGCAGCAACTGGTTGTACTTGGCTACCCGATCAGTTCGAGCCGGAGCTCCAGTTTTTATTTGTCCACTGTTAGTAGCAACTGCGATATCAGCGATAGTTGCATCCTCGGTTTCGCCTGAACGATGCGAGATTACACAAGTATAGCCTGCCTTGCGGGCCATTTCAATTGTATCAAGGGTTTCAGTAAGGGTACCAATTTGGTTTACTTTTATTAATATACTATTACATACCCCTAATTTTATCCCCTTAGCCAGTCTCTCGGTATTCGTTACAAAAAGATCATCTCCCACCAATTGCACCTTTTGTCCTATACAGTCGGTCAGCATTTTCCAACCATCCCAATCGTCTTCAGCTAAACCATCTTCAATCGATATTACTGGATACTTATCTACCAGTTGAGCATAAAAATCTACTATCCCCTGGGAAGATAATACCTGCTGACTGCTGGTTAGATGGTATTTGCCATCTCTAAAAAGCTCAGTAGCCGCAACATCCAGGCCTAGGTAAATGTCTTTCCCTGCCTGGTAACCAGCTTCGGCAATAGCTTCCAGAATTACCTCAATAGCAGCTTCGTTGGAAGGTAAATTAGGGGCAAAACCACCTTCATCCCCAACTGCAGTTGCTAATCCTTTGCTATTAAGAACTTTCTTAAGGCTATGGTATACTTCAACTCCCATACGTAATCCCTCAGCAAAAGAAGGTGCTCCACTTGGTATTATCATAAACTCTTGGATATCTACATTATTATCAGCATGTTTTCCGCCATTTAAAATATTCATCATAGGGACCGGCAACTCTCTGGCATTTATTCCTCCAATATACTGGTATAGCGGTAATCTAAGATAATTAGCGGCAGCCCGAGCCACGGCCAAAGATACGCCTAATATAGCATTAGCCCCCAGGTTACCTTTATTGGGAGTACCGTCTAATTCTATCATTAGAGTGTCAATATCTACCTGATGGGTGCAATCCATTCCTAAAATTTCGGGAGCAATTACCGTATTAACGTTTTCAACAGCATTTAGCACTCCTTTACCGTTATACCGCTCTTTATCCCCATCACGCAGCTCTACCGCTTCATGGGCACCAGTAGATGCACCTGAAGGTACAATAGCCCTTCCCGTAGTCCCATCTTCAAGTATTACTTCAACTTCTACAGTAGGATTACCACGTGAATCTAATACTTCACGTCCGTAAAGATCAATAATTACAGTCATCTTAATAATACCTCCAAGTCTTTTCAATTATTTTTAAGAAAGCATCCTATTGCCCACACTAATGAATAACCCTTTTTATGAGTATTTAATTATAACCGAAGAACGCTAGTTTTCTTGCCCTTTCACGACTGACATAATTCAATCAGTGGTTTTCCTGTCATTTCTTCAGGTACAGGAATATCTAACAAATTTAAAATTGTAGGTGCTATATCTCGGAGTGAGGCATCCTCACGTAGTCTCTGCCCAATGAATTTATCACCTACCAGGATAAATGGTACTTTCTCAGTAGTATGTGCGGTATGAGGGCTTCCAGTTTGCGGGCAAAGCATTACCTCACAATTACCATGATCGGCTGTGATAAGTACACAACCTTGCCTGTCTAGTACTTCACCAACTATCTGGGCCATACATTCATCAACTGTTTTAACTGCCTTTACTGCCGCATCCAATACGCCGGTATGTCCTACCATATCCGGATTAGCGAAATTTATAATTATTACATCATAAAAGTCTTTTCTAATTTCCTCCAGTACCCGGGCGGTTAATTCACGAGCACTCATCTCCGGTTGTAAATTATATGTAGCTACATTGGGAGACGGAATTAAAACACGATCTTCACCAGGATTTGGTTCTTCCACCCCTCCATTAAAAAAGAAGGTTACATGGGCATATTTTTCTGTTTCCGCTATCCTTAATTGACGTTTATGATATTCTGCTAGTATTGCTCCCAGCGTTTTATCCAGGTTCTGAGGATGAAAAGCTGCTGGTGCTTTAATAGTAGCATCATACTGGGTCATACAAACAAAATAGGTTTGCGGCCATATCTTCCGCTCGAAATTATTCATTACTGGTTCTGTAAATGCACGGGTTATTTGACGAGCACGATCGGCCCGGAAGTTAAAAAATATAATCCCATCCCCGTCTTTAATAGTAGTCAGGGGATTACCCCTATCATCAACTATAACTACGGGTTCGACAAATTCATCAGTAACCCTGGCCTGGTAACTATTTTCAATAGCTGCATACGGATTTGCCGCTTTAAGTCCTTCGCCATTAACCATAGCATCATAAGCCCGGGCAATACGATCCCAGTGGTTATCACGATCCATAGCATAATAACGCCCTGACAGGGAAGCAATTTGACCTATACCTAGTCGTTTCATTTCTTTTTCCAATGCTATTACATATTCGCCGGCACTTTTAGGATTAACATCACGGCCATCAAGAAAGGCATGTACATATACATGAGCTAGTCCTTTATCCCGGCATAATGCTAATAGGGCATAAAGATGTTCCAAATGGCTGTGAACTCCGCCATCAGAAAGGAGCCCCATTAAATGCATATTTCCATTATTTTTTTGCGCATAGTCTATAGCTGCATTTATTTCAATATTATCAAATAAACTACCGTCTTTGATAGCATTACTTATCCTTGTTATTTCCTGGTATACAATTCTGCCTGAGCCAATATTTAGATGCCCAACTTCTGAATTTCCCATTAATTCTTGGGGTAGTCCTACATGAAGCCCAGAACATTTTAAACAGGTGGAAGGATATCTATTTTGCAACCGATAAAAATTAACCGGGTTAGCCAGGGTTACTGCATTATCCTTAGCTTTGCCACGCAGGCCCCATCCATCTAAAATCATTAAAACAACAGGTTTTATAGCCATTTTATTTATACCTCACAATACCTGCAAATGAATCTGCCTGTAGGCTGGCACTGCCCACTAATGCACCATCTATATCCTCTTCGATCATGAACTTTGCTATATTATCCTTGTTAACACTACCTCCATACAAGATCCTAGTTGAATCAGCTATCTCTGCCGAGTAAGACCGAATGAGGTAATTCCTAATAAATCCAATCATATCCTGAGCATCATCACTACCTGCATTAACCCCGGTACCGATAGCCCATACCGGCTCATAAGCTATAACCAAGCTTCCCGGAGCAAATGTTATATCTTTAAGGCCCCTGGAAAGCTGTTCCTTTACTATTTCCCGAGCCCTGTTATTCTCTCGTTCCTGCAAGGTTTCCCCAACACAAAGAATAGGAATTAACCCAGCCCCCAGGGCTGCCCTAACCTTACGGTTGATTATATTATCGTTTTCACCCATTATCTGACGTCTTTCCGAGTGTCCTACAATTACATATTTGCAGCCACTATCAGCTAGCATTACGGGAGATATTTCACCGGTATAAGCACCTTTATTCTCCCAAAAAAGGTTTTGCGCTCCTATTTTAAGCTTTGAACCTGCTATCCCTTGGCGTAATGCCAGCAGGCTGGTAAATGGAGGACATATTACTATTTCCACACCGCTTACATCGCGGACTAATGGTAATAGTTCATTAACCATACTTTCGGTTTCTTTTATTTTTTTATTCATCTTCCAGTTAGCCACTATTAGTGGGGTTCTCATTACACACCACTCCCCTTTAACCTTAACCTCCACAGGCTAGTACCCCTGGCAGTTGTATCCCCTCCAAAAATTCCAGGGTAGCTCCGCCACCGGTTGATATATGGGTTATTTTATCTTCTAGCCCCATATCGTGGGCAATAACAGCGGAGTCGCCACCACCAATTACGCTTACGGCTGGTGAATGTGCTAGGGCAAGTGTAATTCCCAGACTTCCAGCAGCAAATTGTTCATATTCATAAACACCCATAGGCCCATTCCAAATTATAGTTTTAGCCTGGCTAATTTCCTTTTGGTATAGCTCTAACGTATTAGGACCTATGTCAACAATCATCATATTATCAGGCACTTCATCAACGTTTACTACATTAGCTTTAGCATTTTCTGCAATCTCCCCAGTTATTACTACATCTATGGGTATAAATAGCTTAACTTTTTTCTGCCTGGCCTTTTCGAAAAGGCTTGCAGCTTCAGCAACTAGGTCCTTTTCATATAATGAACGGCCAATATTCTTACCTTTGGCCTTAAGAAAGGTATTGGCCATACCGCCCCCTATTAAAATAACATCCATTTTATCTAACAAATTGCTGATTAGACCTAGTTTGTCAGTTACTTTGGCTCCGCCTAATATGGCCATGCGGGGACGCTCAGGTGAATTAATTACCTGGCTAAGCATTTTCACTTCGTTTTCCATAAGAAAACCTGCATAAGCAGGCAAATAATCAGTAATTCCTACAGTTGAAGCATGTGCCCGGTGAGCTGTACCGAAAGCATCATTTATATAAACATCCCCTAGAGCAGCTAGTTCTTTGGAGAAATCTGCATCGTTTTCTTCTTCCTCAGGATGAAACCGTAGATTTTCCAATAAAAGCACATCACCATTTTTCATATTTTCAATTCTTTTTTTAACCGTATCGCCCACACAATCTTCAGCTATATTAACCGAAGCCTTTAACAAGTTATCAAGATAAGAGGCTACCGGCTTAAGACTGTACTTTTCATCTCTTTTACCTTTAGGCCGCCCCAGATGACTCATAAGTATGAGTTTACTGTTATTTCCCAATATATGCTTGATACTAGGAAGTGCGGATATAATTTTCGCATCATCTAGTATTTTACCTTCTTTATCCGTGGGTACATTAAAATCTACCCTCATTAAAACTCGTTTTCCATCAAGCTCTGCATCCCTGAGACTTCTCAAGTAACACACCTCCAGAGTTAATTACAGATTTTTAACTGCCATTCCTAATAAAAGTAAGAGTATTGAGTTCATGATTAGGATATATCCTTTACTTAAAGTTTGTTAGATTTTTTAGCTATATATTCAACTACATCAACAACCCGGCATGAATAACCCCATTCATTATCATACCAGGCAATTATCTTGGCCATATGGTCACCTGACATCATAGTTAAAAGTCCATCAACAATGGAAGAATTACTTTCACCCCGGTAATCACTGGAAACTAATGGTTCCTCACTGTACTTTAGTATCCCTTTTAGATAAGTCTCACTGGCTTCTTTAAAAGCATTATTAATTTGATCAACTGTAGCTGGCTTGTCGAGCTCAACCGTTAGATCAACTAAGGATACGTTAGGGGTAGGTACTCTGGTCGCCATACCATCAAGCTTACCTTTAAGTTCCGGAATAACCAGACCAACCGCACTGGCTGCACCGGTTGATGTTGGAACAATGGAAAGGGCTGCCGCCCGCGCTCTTCTTAGATCATCATGTGCTAAATCCAGAATACGCTGGTCATTGGTATAAGAATGGATAGTATTCATCAATCCCTTAACTATACCAAAACTTTCAATTAATACTTTAGCTACTGGAGCCAAGCAGTTAGTTGTACAGGAAGCATTTGACACTACATCATACTCAGGCCGGTATTTATCCTGGTTTACGCCCATTACCATAGTAAGGTCAACCCCTTTGCCTGGTGCAGTAATAACTACTTTTTTAGCCCCTGCCTTTAAATGTTTGGCCGCCTTTTCCCGGGTCCGAAAAGCTCCACTCGCTTCAACTACCACTTCTACCCCCAATTGAGCCCAGGGTAATTGTTCCGGGTCTTTATTTGATATATAGTGTATTTTTTGGCCATCAATCAAAATGTAGTCGTTATCCGCTTTAACTTCTCCTGGAAAAATGCCGTGTATTGTATCATACTTAAAAAGATGGGCATTAGATTCAGCTTTACCTAGATCATTTACCGCAACTATTTCGAGGTCTTTTCTTCCCAGGGCTATTCTGGTTACCAGTCTCCCGATTCTCCCAAAACCGTTAATTGCAATTTTTGTGGACACCAACTATCATCCTTCCCTAAATAATTATTCCTTTATAATTTCTTTAGCTGCTCCCACATCTGTAATGAGAGCACTTTCTTGCCGGTTGCTTACCACCGCCTTAATTGCCTGGGCTTTATTACTACCTCCGGCAACAGCGATCTTTATTTCAATATTCTTTAAGTCGCCAAATTCTAAACCAATCCCAGCAACCTCGTATACTATTTTGCCCCCTCTGTCAAAATAATATCTAAGAGCTTCACCTACCGCTTTTTTTTCTTTTAAAAACTCAATTTCTGCAGTCGTTAAACAACGGCGATTAGCCATTTCTATAGCTGAACCAATCCCATGTACTAATATATTGCTGGCCTTAATATTATTAACTACCCGGGCAATATGATAATCTTTTTTTAAGATTTCTACTGTACCTTCCTCAAGGTTATCCGGAATATGCAGTAAACGGTACTGACCGCCAATAGCCTTAGCTATTTTAGCAGCAATAGTCCCTGCCTGTTGCTCCATTTCCTCGCCTAACCCTCCCCGAGCTGGTACTACCATAACGTCTGGCAAATACATACCTGAACCCATAGCATCAGCCATTTCCGCCAAGGTAGTACCTCCAGTAACCGCCAGAGTACATGAAGGGTATATTATTTTTTTAAGATAACGTGCTGCTGCCCGTCCTAAATCCTTCTTGGCCAGGGGATCAAAATAGGAATCTCCCGGCACCACAATTGCCTCAGCTATATTAAGTTGGCGTTTAAGTTCTTCCGCTAATGTTTGAGTTTGATACAAAAACGGTATTATATTATCAATATACCCAAGCATTTTTTCCCCGGTACCAGCTAGATAAATCCCTGCTGGGGTAATATGAAGTATACCTCTCTCTTTTAATAAGTCTATTTCATTGCGCACTGCTCTTTCGCTAAGGCTTAGCTCCCTGGCCAATTGCCTCCTGCCAACCGGCTGCCGGTGCATAACCTGGCGCAAAACTTGATACCTAATGCGTATTATTTCCAGGGTATCAGGTGCGAATTGTTCCAATAAAGAAAAAATTTTATCCATAAATTATCCTTGCAGGGACAAAATTTTATGCCGGGGGCAAAAATGTCCCAACGATTTCAAAAAATATATCACTAGTTATTATATCATATCACAAATGAAGAAAAATGATGTATGCAATGACCATAGGAAAAAGCATATAGTTTAGCAGATAAGTTTAGGATGATTCCTAATTAAGTATAAGAACCATCCTATTGTACTTATGCTAATAACGCTTGCGTGCCATTGCCGATAATATACCTAATTCCTGCCGGTATTTAGCAATTGTCCGGCGCGATATTTGTATACCTTTATTATTCAGAATCTTAGCAATAGCATCATCACTCAAGGGCTTGGTTTGATCTTCTTGAGCTATTATTTCCTCCACCATGTGCTTAATACTTTTAGCGGAAATTTTCTGGCTACTACAATCCATTTTAACCCCAGCACTAAAAAAATATTTTAATTCAAATAATCCCTGCGGAGTTTGAATATATTTGTTGGTAGTAGCTCGGCTTACCGTGGATTCGTGCACCTCAATTATCTCTGCTACCTGTCTTAGATTTAGAGGTTTCATATATTCCACCCCGAAATTAAGAAAGTCAGTCTGAATATCAACTATGCACCGGGCTACTTTATACAGGGTCATGCGCCTTTGTTCAATACTACGAATTAACCAGATCGCAGAACCCATTTTTTCTTCTAAGTATTTCCTGGCATCCTGGGGAAACGTATTAGGTTGGCGCAAAATGCTTTCATACACTTGATTTATTTTCAGGCGAGGGAAATTAGTGTCATTTACTATAACGATGTATTCCCCTTCCACCTTTTCGACAAAAACATCTGGAAGTATATATTTAATTTCGTTATTATTACTGTATTGCAATCCCGGTTTGGGATCAAGGGTTCTAATTAAGTCACATACCTCTTGAACCTGCTGTACTGGGACCGAAAGTATCTGAGCAATTTTGTTAAGCCTGCCCCGGGCGAGATCCTCTAAATGACTATTTATTATTTTGTTAGCAATTTCAGTTTCTTTTCCATAATGGCGCAGCTGTAATAAAAGGCATTCTGCCAAATCCATAGCCCCAACCCCGTGGGGGTGAAAAGACTGAATTAGTGTTAAAGCCTCATCAACTTTGGTTCGACTTACATTTAGTTTAAGGGCTACTTCGTCCAAATCTACACAGAGATATCCATTTTTATCGATACTCCCAATCAGATAAGCACCTACGGCCAAATCATCTTCTTTTTTGCTGGCAACATGAAGTTGAAATTCAAGGTGTTCATAAAGGCTGGGACGGCGGGTCAGGAAATTATCGTATGACTTTTCTTCCTCGATTTCTTTTGGAATATAGCCTATATCCCGATCATGGAAAAAGTCTAACCATTCTTGGATTTTGCCACTATCACCTTCTGTATTTTGCCTCTCGGCTTCGCCTAGTTCTTCTCGCTCCTCTAAAAAGGGGTTCTCCTCCAACTCTTTTTGTATATACTCACTTAACTCCAGGGTAGACATCTGCAGAATAGCGATCGCCTGTCGCAATTCTGGCGTCATAAGTAACCTTTGTTGTTGTTCAAGAAAAATATTATGGGTTAAACGCATTGCAGATCCCCCTTTCATTCTCCTACAATTTGATCCCCATATTTGTAAGTGCGTACTATTAATATTCATCTATAATTTTTTCAGCTATTTTTTCTAATTTACGCATGCGATAAGCAACCCCTGGCTTACTTAGCTTAGGGTTAGTCATCTCTCCTAATTCCCTTAAGGTATAGTCAGGATAGTTGGTACGCAGGATAGCCAGTTCTTTGAGATGTGATGGCAAGCTAGTCCAACCTTCCTTCTGCATGGCTCTTTTGATTAAGTCTATTTGTCGAACTGATGCGTCAATAGTCTTAGCCAAGTTAGCTGTCTCACAGTTTACCTGACGATTTACAGTATTACGCATCGACTTTATTATACGTACATTTTCAAAATTCAATAATGCCCTGTTGGCACCTACCACCCGTAGGAAATCACTTATCTTATCGCTTTCTTTAATGTATAAAACCAAATTATTTTTCCTTTGAAAACTACGAGTTTTTATTTGAAAACGATTCAGTATTTTTTGCACCTTTAATAATAGTCTTTCATCATTAAATACTATTTCTAAATGATATTCTCCTTCAGGGCGGTTAATAAATCCACGGCTTAAAAAAATTCCCCGTAAATACGATCTCTTACAGCATGTTTTACCAAGAATATCTAGATTAACCTCTTTATTAGGTTTATCGGCACTTATAAGTTGTAATTCCTGTAATATAGGAAAATCCCGGTTACTAAATAGTTCCGTAATAACTTCATATATCCTGGTTTTCGAAAAATGCTTACGTTTTTCTATACGAACAGTAGACTGGAGCCCAAAGCTTTCTTTCATAAGCTTAAATATTTTACGGGCAGTAGCTGCATTGAGAGCTTGTAAATTAAGAGCACTTTTCTCCTCCCCAGCATTAATTACCACTGCTCCGGTTTGTATTAGACCTAAAAGCTCAGCTTTACGACAACATTCTTTTTCAGGTATCACCCGTGCGAGCTCATTTCTTACATCGTGAGAAAAACTCATGATATAAATTACCTCTCATTCGTTAGAACACATTATCAAATTTACAACGATGCACATTTACCTGCCCAGGTTCGCCATATTTCCGCATTAATACTATAGTTTTAGGGTTAATTACTTTTTAAGTTTTCCTACAACTCCCCTTTTAGATTCTTTAAATATAATGGTTCGATTAAAAATTTATCTTTTTTTGACTGTTGCTAAGGATTCCATGATCACTTTAGCCAGCTTTCCAGCGTCATGCCAAGCCACATCAGTATGTGATACTAAATCCCTTTCTATTAGTTTTATACCCATTTGAGCAATTGTTTCCCGCGCCGGTTTGACTGGTATGGCCTTTTCCTCCTGGTAGCGTCTTAATCTATAACCGTCAATTTTGCCACAGTTAATTATGGCATATTCAATTAGACTCCAACCGCTATGCCTAATGATTGCCTCCAAGTGATCGGCAGCCGTAAAATCATCAGTTTCCCCTTTCTCTGTCATGATATTACTAACATAAAATTTCACTGCCGGGGATAACGCAATGGCTTCACTTATGCCTTTCACCAAAAGGTTAGGAATAATACTAGTATAAAGACTTCCTGGACCAATAATTATTGCATCAGCTTCTTTAATAGCCTCCAGGGTTTCAGGTACTGGATGGCATTCCGGCACTAAGAAAACCTCCTGTATTTTTTCACCACAGGCACGTATAGCTGTTTCACCAGTTACCCGGGTACCATCTGCCATTATCGCACCCAAGGTAACTGCTTCCAGAGTAGCAGGAACCACCTTTCCCCTTACTGCAAGTACCTTGCTTACTTCGCGAATAGCTGATATAAAATCCCCAGTAATTTCTGTCATTGCCGCTAGCAGTAAGTTGCCTAAATTATGACCCTGTAAACTACCTTCTTGCCGAAAACGATGTTGAAAAACGCGATCCATAAGTGTTTCCGTTTCCGCAAGAGCCACCAAACAATTACGAACATCTCCAGGCGGCAGAACTCCAAGCTCTGTCCGCAGTCTTCCTGAACTGCCCCCATCATCACTTACAGTTACTACTGCTGTAAGCCTCGATGTATATTTCTTTAACCCCTTAAGTAATACCGAGAGACCGGTACCACCACCAATTACAACTATTCCTGGTTCATACATACCAGTCATCTACTCCTCTGTTTTGTATCTTGCAACATCTCTATGTCGAGCTAAAACGTTATATCCCATCTTCTTGAGTTGCTGAGCTGCATAATCAGCCAGAACTACTGACCGATGTTGACCACCGGTACAACCTATAGCAACTGTAAGATTAGTTTTACCTTCCTGGACATAGTAGGGTATTAGATACTTTAATAAGTTTAAAAATCGACGAGAGAATGACCTGGTGATCGGGGAATCCAGTACAAAGTCAATAACTTTTGGCTCCTCCCCAGTGAGTTTGCACATCGAAGGATCATAAAAAGGATTAGGTAAAAACCTAACATCCATAACAATATCAGAGTCAAGGGGGACACCCCACTTGTAACCAAAAGATAAGATATTAACTGTAAATTGGGAGAAATCGCCTCCACTATACAGGTTCTGTAATTTGTCTTTGAGTTGTCGGGGAGAAAGTGTGCTTGTATCGATAACTAAATTAGCACGTCCGCGCAGTTCTTCCAGCATATTCCGCTCAAGCTGGATCGATTCCAGAAGCTGTCTATGGTCAGCCAAGGGATGACGACGTCTAGATTCTTTAAAGCGTCGTACCAGAACATCATCAGATGCCTCTAAGAAGAGAATTTCGTAGGGTATACGGCACTGTTCCAGCTCATTTAAAGATTGGGATAAGTCTGTAAAAAAGTCTCCACCCCTGACATCTATAACCAAGGCAACTTTATCCACCCTTCCCTCAGACTGCATGCTTAGTTCAACAAATTTCGGCAGTAATGCGGGGGGTAGATTATCAACACAGTAATAGCCCATATCCTCCAAGCAATTAATTACCTGGGTTTTGCCAGCCCCAGAAAGCCCGGTAATTATGAGAATGTGTAACCTCTCTTCTTTTTTGCCCATTGTGTATAGCCGCCTCCTGCTTGAAGCCGGTTTACTACCCGCTCGGGATCTATATTCAGTTTTTCTACCATTTTGATGCCATAATCAAGATTGCCAACGGTATCCTCAAAATGGGAATCACTGTTAATTATAAAATCCGCTCCGATATGTTCTGCTTTCATTATAGCAGAAATATCAGGATATTCGTGAGCGCAATTTATTTCAAATAATACCTCATTACGCACACAAGCTTGTGCCACTTCTTCTATATCTACTGTAAAAAATAAGCCAGGATGAGACAATATATCCAGTTGTGGATTATTGTTTATCGCTTCAACACAAGCCTTAGTATTATTGTTAACCGCTTTTTCCCGCTGTCCCCGTCCCAAATGGCGCAGGGAGTTCTGAATAAACAATGCCCATCCATCTTGAGCCGAAGTCGGAAGAGTATAAGGATGTAGTCCAGCAATAAGAATATCCAATTCTTCAGTAACTTCGGAAGGTATATCCAGACTTCCCTTTAGATCACGAATATTAGCCTCCGCCCCTACTAGTACCTTGATATCAGGAACTTCTCCGGCTATTGCATCAAGCTTGTCCCGTAACATTAGATATTCATAGACGTCACTTACTCCAATTACAGCCGCCAGGGGTCCGTGGTCAGTTATAGCAACTTCTTTCAATCCTCGCCGACGGGCAGCTTGAATAATATCTTCTGCATCTTGTTTGCCATCACTTCGCCGAGAATGAGTATGATAATCGCCGTATAATTCCATAATTACACCTCTGATTGTCCAAATTTTTACTTCCCTTGACTAACCCCTGCCTTTATAATAATTTGTGCAGTTATTACTCACTTTAGCCAATTGTAAAAAAATAAAACCAGCTTACTAGGCTGGTTTTAAGTCAGAGCTGCTACATTAATTAGCTAGCTCTGTTTTTAGATAATCGATAACCGCAACTGGTGTAGGATTTATGCCATATTCCAAAGCCAGATATACACTAGCATAATCTCCTATATAAACCAGGGAATAAAACCGGGCGAGATATGATTCACCCTGGCTGCTCACTTCTATAATATGCTTAACCCGATCTTTAATTATTTCCTTACTTATTTCGATACGGCGCTTAACCCGTTCGTGGTCCAACCGATCCCTTAATATGATACAAGATATTGAAGATAGTACAGGCTGAGGAGCTTCAAAGCCTACAATTTCATTATGGTTTAGTTCGGGAAAAACATTATAAAAAGCGGGACTTTTAGCATTCTCATTTATTTGTGCCTTCCAGCGTAAAGCAGCAACTTCTGATATCCCTGCAGTACCCCAAATAACTGGGAGTGAATCTTTAATTTGCCGGGCAATAACCCGGGCTTGATTAGAGGGAATTTCAACTTCTGCCTGAAGGTTAATCCGCATCTGTCGTAACACCATTACAGTTTCCTCGATTTCCTTACGAGTTCCTTCTATTATTCCTAATGCTTCTAAGAGAAGAGCAAGCGGAGCAAAAAGGTAACCAGTCGCTGCGCGTGGTACCAGCCCGAAAGGTATTTCGACCACAGTATAGCCATCTTGACGGGCAAGATCCCGAAGTTTTCCGCCGGTAGTTATACAAATTATTGAGGCATTCCTATTTCTTGCCTGGATATAAGCACTAAGTGTTTCTTCGGTATTACCTGAATAACTTACTGCTAGGAAGAGTGTATCTTGATCAACAAATCCCGGTATGTCATAGTCCCGTACAACTATAACAGGTATTTTAGCCTTGCTCACGGTATAAGTCCGTAAAATATCGCCGCCAATAGCTGAGCCGCCTAATCCAGAAACAACAATGTTTTTATAACTCTTTTGATAACGTGAAGAAAATGAAAAATCTAGTTTAAGAATGTGGGCAAATTGTTCGGGTAGACTGTACAAATACTCCATCATTTGTTCGGGTGTTTGACTACTCACATCTAATCCCCCTTACCGTTTTGATCTAATCATCTATCTTAATAAAATTGAAATAAATGCCTAATACTAATTTTTACTCTTAACCCGTCTTTAATTAATAGCCTCCATGATTTATTACCGCTAAACAACCATAAAGTACAATATCTTCCCCCAGTCCAGTACAATCAATCACTAAATGCTCCCGATTAAGAGCCAAGGCATTTTGCCAAACATATTTCTTTACTGGTTCCAGCAGCAAATCCTTCAGCCCTAACATTACCCCTCCCCCTAAGATAATGGCTTCCGGGTTTAAAATGTTTACTAAGTTAACTATTCCGATCCCCAGATACTCCACCAACTGTGCTATTAAGTCAACTGCTTCTTTATCCCCTAGCCGGGCAGCCATACCCAAATGCCTCGGCCCCGCAGCTTCACCTGGGTCAGTACAGGCCAAAATACCCTGTCCCCTGCCCATTTTTATCATTTCCTGAACTCTTTTTTCAATAGCTCTTCCCCCTGCCAAAGCCTCCAGGCAACCCCTTTTTCCACATTGGCATTGCTCTTCACCAGCTTTTATTACCATATGACCAACTTCTCCCGCTCCACCTTTACGTCCTCTATGGAGGTTGCCCGCAGTGATTATACCGGCACCAATCCCGGTACTTATAGTAATATATATGAGCTCCTGCGATAGACAACTACGGCCATAATGGTACTCGCCTAAAACAGCCATATTTGTGTCATTTTCAACTATTACTGGACGGCCTAGACGACGGGCAAGCTCCTCCTTTAACTCCACTCGCCCCCAAGATAGATTAGGAGAATCTATTACTATTCCTTCAGGAAAAGCTAGTGGCCCTGGAGAAGCAACAGCTATTCCTGTTATTTCTTCTTGCAAAACTCCATAGGCATTCATTAATTGCAAAGTACTTTCGACCATAAAATCTAGTACTTCACTGGCATTTCCCAAGGGGGTAGGTTGTCTTTTCTTTCCTATAATCCTACCATCCTTATTAAGGATTCCGGTTAATATTTTAGTTGCTCCGAGATCAATCCCTAGTACCAGTTCCCGCAAGCAAAATACCTCCATAATTAATGAATAGAATAAACAACAAGTTCTAAAGTTATTATTGTATATTTTAAACACTTTATGACCTTTATTTTTGACTATTAATTTATTTACCAACCAAACTGCTTGAAATCTACAAAAAAGATGTTCATACAAAAGAGCTAGGCATTGCCCGGCTCTTCTTAAAAAAAGTTATTATTCCTTTATTAACTGAACATCCTGTCTTTCACTAAAAAACTTACAATAGAACTTAAAATACTTAATATTAGTGCACAAATTATTGCCCATCCAAAACCCGAGATATCAAATCCACGAATAGTTATAGAAGTAATCCATAATAAAAACCCGTTAATAACTAGGGTGAATAAACCCAGAGTGATTATATTAAGGGGTAGTGTCAGGATAATTAGTAAGGGCCTAATTACAGCATTTATAATTCCCAAGAATAAACAACCTACTATAGCTGCCCATATGGTAAGCTCAAAAGCAGGTATAATTGCTGCAGTTAAGATAAGAGTACCAATATTCAGTAAAAATCTTAAGGCTAAACCCGACATATATACCTCTCCCCGAAATTTTAAAGATACCTATTATATTTATAGTAAGCGTTGTTACAATTATTCTAACATATTTGCTATTTATCGATTTCTCTTAAATTATAAGGTCTAACCAAGTCAAGAATCTAACATACCAAAGATCCTAAAGTTCGTAGGTAAAATAAGGCTCAAATACGCTAACAGTTGGTATTTGAGCCTAATAAAAAACCAGATAGTTAACGATTATGCAATTAAGTATCGTCTCTTGACATTTGCCTTTCATCACCATGGAAATTTTTATACACATTTTCTGCCGCTGAGCGGTTCATGCCCGGAATACGAATAAGCTCCTCCAGGGAAGCTTGTTCAATAGCCTTAACCGAGCCAAAATGGCTTAACAGCTTCTTCTTGCGGGTAGGCCCTATTCCCTCAATTTTATCCAAAGCTGAAGCTCGAACCTTACCTCCCCGGCGCTGACGGTTGTATTCAATGGCAAAGCGGTGGGATTCGTCTCTTACCCGCTGCAATAATTTAAGGGCTTCATCCCGGCGGGACAGCTGCAAGGGATGAACAGACCCAGGGGCATAAATCTCTTCATTTTTTTTAGCCAGACTGAAAAGCGGTATATCAACCTGCAGGGACCGCAAAACGGTATTAACTGCATTCACCTGCCCCAAACCACCATCAATTAAAATCAGGTCGGGCTCAGGTAGAAAGGATGGGTCTTTTTCCTGTGCCCGTTGAAAACGCCTCTTAAGGGCCTCGCTTAAGGAAGCAAAATCATTATTTTGATCAACCCTTATTTTAAAGCGGCGATAAGCCTTGCGATCTGCTAATCCCCCGGTGAAAACTACCATAGATGCTACGGTATCTTCCCCTCCTAAATGAGAAATGTCATAACACTCTATCCTCTCAGGAATAACTTCCAGCCCCAGTACCTGAGCTAAATGCTTAAGTATAGCCATATTGTTCTGGTTTTCATCATACCTTTCCTGCCATAATAAGGCTACATTCTTTATCCCCATATCAAGCAGACTTCTTTTGCCTCCCCTTTGTGGTATCTTTATATCAACTTTGCGTCCGCTCTTGTCCTTAAGCCAGGATTCTAATACTTCTAACCCGGCTGGCAAATAATTAACAAGTATCTCAACCGGTATGTCATCATGGTCATGATAATAACTCTTTAAGAAAAATTCCATGACCTGGCCTTCATCTTCTCCAATAACCCGATTTAACCAGTAGGTATCTTTGGCGGTTATAGTGCCCCCGCGTATATTAAAAACTAGAACCAGACTCTCTTTCTCCTCGCCGGTCAAGATTACCATATCCAAATTAAAGGAACTAGCAAAAGTGATTTTCTGTTTTTCTCCGATTTTCCGTATGCTTTCTATCTGGTCACGTAACCGCGCAGCCTTTTCAAATTCCAAGAGGGAGGCTGCCTTTTTCATTTCCTCTTCTTTCTGCTGCAGGAGTTCGCGAGAGTTGCCCTGCAGGAAGTCCAATAGGGCATTAACTACCTGGCGGTATTCCTCCTGGTTAACCTTCCCTGTACAAGGTGCCAGACAATGTCCAATGTCTCGATTTAAACAGGGACGCCGGCCTACCTTCAGGGTCTTACAAGTACGCAGGGGAAAAACCAGATTTAATAACCTGATAGTTTCCCGTAAAGAGGTAACATCAGTATAGGGTCCAAAATAACGGGAAATACCATCCTTTTTTTCCCTCACCAAGGAAAGGCGGGGGTAAAGATCACCAATACTTATTTTTAGGTAGGGATATGATTTATCATCGCGCAGGTCAATATTGTAACGGGGTTTATAGGCCTTAATAAGGTTATTTTCCAGTATAAGTGCTTCAACTTCGCTCCCGGTTACGATGTAGTCAAAATCGGCCACTCGTGCCATCATCGCCCGCACCTTGGGGTGCATTCTATCCCGGGATTGAAAATATGAGCGCATACGGTTACGCAAGATCTTAGCTTTACCTACATAGATTACCTTACCAGTCTCATCTTTATAAAGATAAACCCCGGGTTTAAGGGGCACATTACGCAAACGCTCCTTTAACATAGAAATCACCCTTTGGTTTTAATGGACACAGATAACACCTCCAAAGAGGAAGTACGAATGCTCCCTGTGCTCGCAATTAAGGCGCAGATATTTACAGATTATACCGCACCCCTATGCGGGGTATTGATAAGTGCCGATCTGCGTTATCTGTGTCTATTTCAAGACTTCTCGCAAGTACTTGCCAGTATAGGAAACTGGGCATTGGGCTACTTCTTCGGGGGTACCCTGGGCTATTATTTCTCCCCCTTTTTCTCCGCCTTCCGGTCCCAGGTCTATCAAATGATCAGCTATTTTGATCACATCAAGATTATGCTCGATAATAAGCACGGTATTACCATTATCTACCAATATGTTTAGTACTCTAAGCAACTGTTTAACATCATCTTTGTGTAGCCCGGTAGTAGGCTCATCTAAAATATACATGGTTTTACCGGTGGAACGCCGGGACAACTCAGTCGACAGTTTAACCCGCTGGGCTTCGCCTCCGGAAAGAGATGGTGCCGGCTGGCCCAAGCAGATGTATCCCAGGCCTACCTCCTGCAAAGTCTTGATCTTGCGGTGTACTTTGGGAATATTCTCAAAAAAGCCTACCGCTTCATCTACTGTCATCTCAAGAACATCAGCTATAGTTTTACCTCTATACTTAACTTCCAGAGTCTCCCGGTTATAGCGTTTACCCTTGCAGACCTCACAGGGTATGTACACATCAGGGAGAAAATGCATCTCTATTTTAATAATTCCATCACCAGAACACGCTTCACAACGACCTCCCTGAACATTAAAACTGAAACGTCCAGGTTTATATCCCCTTACCTTGGCTTCGGCCGTACTGGCAAAAAGTTCTCGAATGCCACTGAAAACCCCGGTATAAGTAGCGGGGTTGGAGCGTGGAGTCCGGCCAATAGGTGATTGGTCAATATTAATAACCTTATCTATGGCCTCAATCCCTATAATTTCAGCATACTCGCCGGGACGGTGCCTTCCTCCGTGAAGCTTCTTCATCAAGGCTGGGTAGATGATATCTTCAACCAGGGTACTTTTACCTGAACCAGATACACCAGTAATTACAACCATTTTGCCAAGGGGTATAGACACATCTATATTTTTTAAATTATGCTCAGATGCTGATTGAACAACTAAAAATTTTCCATTACCAACCCTGCGGTTATCAGGTACAGCTATATCTAAACGACCCGACAAGTATTGCCCTGTGATAGATCGGTCAGCCTCCATAATCTCTTTCAGGCTGCCCTGGGCTACTACTTCCCCTCCGTGTACGCCAGCCCGGGGGCCGATATCAACAATATAATCAGCATTTTTTATAGTATCTTCGTCATGTTCCACTACCACCACGGTATTACCTAGATCACGCAGCCGCTTAAGTGTAGCCAAAAGACGATCATTATCCCGGGGATGTAAACCTATACTCGGTTCATCCAATACATATAGAACCCCTACCAGACTGGAACCGACCTGGGTAGCCAGGCGTATGCGCTGGGCTTCTCCTCCAGATAGGGTTCCAGCCGCCCGGTCTAAAGTGAGGTAATCAAGTCCCACATTAACTAAAAACGAAAGGCGTTCTTTAATTTCCTTGATAATTTGTCGGGCAATATAGGCTTCCCTTTCGCCAAGTTTAAGTTTAGCAAAAAAATCTGTAGCATCCCGCACGGCCATTGCCGTTACCTCATTGATGGATTTCCCCTCAATAAGTACCCACATTATTTCTTCCTTTAGTCTCTTCCCATGGCAACGGGGACAGAGCCTTGTAGTCATGTATTTTTCTATTTCCTCACGCATCGACTCGGACTTGGTCTCATGATAGCGGCGTTTAAGGTTATTTATTAATCCTTCATAGGTGCTGTGAAAAGACCTGCTATCACCATAAGAGTTAATATATTTAATTTGAAAACGCTCTTCCCCATTTCCATATAGAATAATATCTATTTGTTTACGGCTTAGATCTTTAATAGGCATATCCAAAGGTATGTTATACTTTTCCGCCGCTGTAATCATAACCTGATTATAAAAGGTGGAGAAGTTATTTGACCAAGGAATTACAGCACCTTCATTAAGGCTTTTATTCATATCCAGTACTAGAAGCGGATCAATTTCTCTCTTTTCTCCTAAGCCATCACATTCCGGACAAGCGCCATAAGGATTATTAAAAGAAAACATACGTGGACTTAATTCCGGCAGGCTAAACCCGCATAAAGGACAGGAAAAATCCTGACTAAAAATCATTTCCTCTTCCCCATCTATTTCCAGCCGGTGTACTATAGCTATGCCCTCGCTTAATTGGAAAGCGAGCTCCAGCGATTCAGCTAGGCGGCTCCGAACACCTTCCTTAATAACCAGCCGGTCAACCACAGCACTTATATTATGTTTTTTATTTTTGTCCAGTTTAATCTCCTCATCCGAGGTATACTCGTAATCATCGATCATAAGCCGGACAAAACCATCCCGCAGGAGGTTACTTATGGTTTTCTTATGTTCCCCTTTCTGCCCTCTGATTACTGGGGCCATTATCTTAATTTTAGTTTCCGGGGGTAAGCTTAACAAGATGTCTACCACCTGGTCCACCGTCTGCCGCTTAATCGGCTGGTGGCAATGAGGACAATGGGGGATACCTATCCGGGCAAAAAGTAAACGAAGGTAGTCATATATTTCAGTCACTGTTCCTACTGTGGAGCGGGGATTATTGGAGGTAGATTTCTGATCTATGGAAATAGCCGGAGATAGGCCTTCAATATAGTCAACATCAGGTTTGTCCATCTGCCCCAGAAACTGACGGGCATAAGTTGAAAGGGACTCCATATAGCGCCGCTGGCCTTCACTATAAATAGTATCAAAGGCTAGACTGGATTTGCCCGAACCCGATACCCCGGTAAAAACTATAAGTTTATCCCGGGGAATTACCACATCTATATTCTTGAGATTATGCTCTCTAGCACCTTTTACGCATATATAATTCTTCACCAATAAAGCCTCCTGAACAGTTAATAGACGCAGAGCACGCTACCTTCCCATGCAGATTTACCTATTGATAATTTCTTAAAAAAGAAAAATAATCGGGGGTGTTATCTGCGTCTATTCTTTTTCCTTTGCTTGCTTTTTTCCGGTTGCTGCAGCTCCTTGATGGTGTCACGAAGTTGGGCAGCATGTTCAAAATCCAGCCTGGCTGCAGCAGTTTGCATCTCTAATTCCATTTCCGCAATTAAACGCTGGCGTTCTTCCCGGGAAAGGCTTTTCAGTCCAATAAGGTCATAGTTTGCTGGTTCTTCGGCTATAGTTGCCTCTACTGCCGAATGTACAGCTTTTTTCACACTTTCCGGAGTTATATTGTTTTCCTGGTTAAATTCCATCTGAATTTCACGACGGCGGTTTGTCTCATCGATAGCCAACCGCATAGAATCAGTTACACGATCCGCATACATTAAGACCCGTCCCTCTACATTACGGGCTGCCCTACCTATGGTTTGGATTAAAGATCGTTCAGAGCGCAGGAAGCCTTCCTTATCAGCATCAAGAATTGCTACCAGGGCTACTTCTGGTAAATCCAGTCCCTCCCGCAGCAGGTTAATCCCCACTAAAACATCGAAATCCCCATTACGTAAGTCACGCAGGATATCAAGCCTCTCCAGGGCATCAATATCAGAATGCATATAACGCACCTGGATATTAATTTCCTTTAGATAGTCGCATAAATCTTCTGCCATCCGCTTGGTCAATGTAGTAATTAATACCCGGTATCCCTTCTCCACCGTATCACGGATTTCTGCTATTAGGTCATCAATCTGGTTTTCAGTCGGTTTGACAGTTACTTCCGGGTCAATCAATCCAGTAGGCCTTATTATTTGTTCAACCACCCGGGAACTTCTTTCTATTTCCCTATCGCCCGGAGTGGCACTGACATAAACTACCTGTTTTATCTTATTATAAAACTCATCAAATTTTAGCGGTCTATTATCAAGCGCTGATGGCAACCGGAAACCATAATCGACCAGATTCTGTTTGCGGGAACGGTCGCCTTCGTACATTCCTCTAACCTGGGGAACAGAAATATGAGATTCATCCATAAATAACAGAAAATCAGATGGGAAAAAATCTATCAGGGTATATGGCGGCTCGCCTGGAGCCCGTCCGGTAATATAGCGTGAGTAATTTTCTATTCCTTTACAATATCCAACTTCTCTTATCATTTCCAGATCGTACCGGGTACGCTGTTCCAGCCGCTGTGCTTCTAGTAATTTACCCTGGTTTTTAAATAACCTCAGTTGCTGTTCCAATTCTTCTTCTATATCACCGATAACTGCCATCATATGCTCCCAAGTAGTAACAAAATGGGAAGCAGGAAATATCATTACATGCATACGCCGGCCTAAAATTTCTCCGGTTAATGGGTTGAATTCAATAATTCTATCAATCTCATCACCAAAAAATTCAATACGAATAGCATTTTCCCCACTAGATACAGGAAAAACTTCAACTATGTCACCCCGAGCACGGAAGTAGCCACGGCTGAAGGCATAATCGTTGCGTTCGTAATGGGTTTCAACCAGCCGGCGAAGTAACTTTTCGCGGTTTAGCTCCATCCCTGGGCGTAAGGATATTGCCAGTTTATAGTAGTCATCGGGCGCACCCAATCCATATATACAGGATACACTAGCTACTATGATTACATCCCTGCGTTCCAATAAAGATGCAGTAGCTGAATGGCGTAATTTGTCAATCTCATCATTTATTGAGGAGTCTTTCTCGATATAGGTATCAGTATGAGGTACATAAGCCTCAGGCTGATAGTAATCATAATAACTTATAAAATATTCCACTGCATTTTCGGGAAAAAACTGTTTAAATTCAGAATAAAGCTGACCAGCCAGGGTTTTATTTGGAGCCATAATCAAGGTAGGACGCTGTTGTTGGGCAATAATTTGAGCCATGGTAAAAGTCTTACCTGAACCGGTTACCCCTAATAGGGTTTGCTCCCGGTAACCCTGGTTTAAGCCTTCGACCAATGCCTTAATAGCCTGAGGTTGGTCCCCAGTAGCCTTATAATCTGAATGTAATATAAATTTCCCCATAACTAACTTACCTCACTCCTATAATCCACGAGGTAAACCCATCTTTTCTTGAATTATCATAGCAAAACTTGTACTACCAGAGCAAGCGAGCAAAATTAACAAAAAAGGGGTAACAAGGAGATAGTTTACCCCCTTTATTACCCTTGCTACTCCCTGACTGCTATATAAACTGAGGGCGGGAGCCACTACTAATTATTTCCTCGACAATCTCTTGGCGGCGGCAATCTAATTCTTCAAAATCCATTAACCCCGCATAAATTTTTTTTAGTTCCTTCAAGGTGTTATATGCTTCTTCCAACTGTACCTGTGCTTCCCAAAATAAAGATTCATAATTACGGATAACCTCACTATTCCGTACTGCTGCTGCTTCTGGAACATAGTTTACAAGATAATTAGTCATATCGATAACTACATCCCAAGGTTTTATAGATAATTCCATATTTCCGCCATCTATGAGGGCCAATTGCAAGTTGCGGATAATAATCATGACAATACTTTCCACATCTATACCTGAATGGTAGTATTCTAAAAAATAACCTTTATCTTTGGCTAATTGGGCTAATTTGGCAATTACTACAGATTTACCGCTTCCCGGTGGTCCCTTTAAAATATAGCGGCGTCTACATTCTTGACTGATTTCATCTACATAATTAATCATACCATCAGCAGTTACCGAAGTTGCAAAGTAATGTTTTTCACCCTGCTGCTCTCGCAATAGTTCACTAGCTAATTCATCAACTAATTGATTAATTAAACCCATATTTAAACAGTTTTTAGCCGCCACCTTTACCTGCTCCCGAGCCTGGTTAGCAATACGCAAAATAGCATAAGCCTTATTATTCTGTTCTTCCCGGCGATCAATTAGATCAATAATTTCCTTGGTCTTACCATTTAATTCTTTCTTATTGCGATACTGGCCCAGGTAAATAATATGTCCAGTTACACCTAGGTATTTAGGATCTATAGGTTGATGCAAGCTTCCGTTAACAACGGCTGCCCCTAGTCGGGGAATAAATACTCCATCTGGATTAACTGGATCAAGAGCTGATACCCAGAATTCTACCTCGTAACCCTTTTCACAAAGTGATTCTCCTATAAGACGTATAAATGTTGACTTTCCCGAGCCTGGGGCTCCTTTCAAAATATATATCCTTCTTAATCCTCTTATCAAGTCTGGAATAAAGGTATAAAACCCCTCACTGGTATGGCTACTAGTTAATAAATAACGAATTTCTCCTGATTTATTCACTACTACCCCTCCAAAATACTTTGCTATAAAATATTCATTTTGGGTTTGTGATGTTAATATTATTCCAAAAAAAAGCCCCAAAGTTTTGGGGGCTTCTAGACGGATAAGATACTCTTGTCAGGTTACTGCCAAAAAAGCTTTTTAGTCATCAAAAAACATAGGTACCCTTACGGTATGGATAGGTTAAAATAATTGTTTCTTAATTAGCGAAATTGCCTTTTCCAATTGTAAGTCATGAGTATTATCAGCTGTATTATCTACTTCATAATCTGGAGTTATACCAACTTCATTTATATCAATCCCAGCAGGAGTGTAGTACTTTTGAGTGGTTAGTTTTAAGGCACCACCATTGCGCAAAGGATATACGGTTTGCACTAATCCCTTCCCATAGGTTTTTTTTCCTACCAGTACCGCCCGCTTATTATCACGCAAAGCTGCAGCTAATATTTCGGAAGCACTGGCACTATTCTCATTAACTAGAACTACCATAGGAATATCTATTTTACCTGGGTCCGCCTGGTAAACCTTTTCATTACCTTCAGCATCAGCTACACTAACCACCTTGTCACCATCAAGAAAAATCCCTGCAATTTCGATGGATACATCGAAATCACCACCACCATTATTGCGCAAATCCAAAATCAATCCTTGAATTTTTTTATTTTCCAGCAGATCATTGAGACTAGTTTTAATCTCTTCCGCTGAACGGGATCCAAACTGGTAAAGAGAGATATATCCAATTTTCTGGGCACTATCAATTAGTTTGGCCTCCACTGAAGGTACATTAATAATTTCCCGTATTATACGAAAGGTGTATTCCTTATTATCTGTTTCCCGGTATACATTTAATGATAACTGGGTTCCAGGGTCACCTCTCATTAAATGTACAGCCTCATCCTGGCTCATTCCTATTGCACTCTTATCATTTACCTTAGTTATAATATCTCCATGTTTTATCCCTTCTTTGTAGGCAGGTGTTCCCTTTATCGGAGAAAGGATTTTAAGCCTACCTAGCTCATCTTGCAATACATAGACTCCAATCCCTCCAAACTTGGCATCTAAACGTATCTTAAGCTCTTGCCAGGTTTCTTTATCTAGGTATTCCGAATATGGGTCGTTAAGCGAAGACACAATGCCTGATGCTGCCCCCTCAAAAACCCGCGTGTTATCAATATCGTAAAGTGATTGAGTTTTAACCAACCCGAGTATGCTTAGAAATGTGCCTAGCCCACTGGCATTGGTTAATAATATATAAATTAGGCCAGCAACAAAGACAGCCCCCATTATGCTTAAGAAAAACAATATCCCTTTAAAAAGACTTTTTTTCAATCTTTCACCACCTGTAATATTGTATTTATTAAAAATTAATCTATTCCAACAGCCTTTAAGTTTTCTTACCTATTATATAGATTTTTAGAAATTTTAGCAAAAAAAATAGCCAGGGATTTATCCCCGGCTATACTTATTTAATTAATATAGGGGTTGGGATTGGTGTGTGAACCATTAATACGTACCTCAAAATGGAGATGGGGACCAGTACTCCATCCGGTACTTCCAACTTTTCCTATAGACTGGCCTTTACTTACATTAGCTCCCTGGCTAACCAGGAAACTAGATTGATGGGCATAAAGAGTAGACAAGCCTTTACCATGATCTATAACGATTACTTGACCATAGCCATTCATCCAACCAGCATAAATAACGGTACCACTATCAGCAGCAACAATTGTAGCTCCCATAGGTGCCCCAATATCTATCCCCGTGTGCATTTTTCTGGTTTTAAGTATAGGATGGTATCTCATTCCATATGCAGATGTAATCTGGCTATACCCCGGAGTAGGCCATGTATAGGTACCTGTTCCTATCTGGGTGCTGGTGTTACTCGATTGGTATTGACGGATAATCAATTCTATTTGCTTGGAAGTCTGCTCTAGTTCATTGAGAGCTTTTTCATAAGCCTCTTTTTCCTGGCGTATACCGCCTAGCAGCTCCTGCTTTTCATGCTTTTGAGAATCTAATTGGTTTTTCCGGGTCTGCAACTCAGCCTGCATATTAGTTAATTCTCTCTTTTTAATTTCTAAATCAGATTTTTTAAGCGTCAGTTGTTGTTTCTCTTTATTAATATGCTCAACCAGTTTTATATCTTGCTCAACTATAGTGTTTAAGCACTCGTAGCGGGTTAGAAAATCTTTTATATCTGTAGCTGCCAACAAGACTTCAAGGTAAGATACTTTACCACCCTTTTCATATATAAACCGTAACCTTTTACCTAATATTTCAGTTTGGTCAGCTAATTCTTCTTCACTAACTTTTATCTCTTTTTCCGTTTTATCAATACTACCCTGCAAGTAAGCAATCCGTTCACCAGCTAATCGTATTTCATTTTCGGTTTTGTTAATAATCTCATCCAGTCCGCTTATTTGCCCCATAACTGTTTTTTCCCGCTGCCGCGCCTGGTTAACATTACTCCTTTGCTGGTTAATCTGCTGGTTTATTTCATTCAGCTTCTGCTGCTGCTCCTGAATTGGGTCAGCGTATACTGGTAAAATTATACTGGTAAATGTTAGTAGCAACGATAAAATGACCGCCCAAAAATTTTTACAAATTCTCACTTTTTCCCCAACCTCCAAGAATATGATGAACTATGATGCCAATATCTTATTAAACCAACCGATTTCACCATTAATGTTGAAACGTCTATTTTCTAATTAAACCCGTAAAAATCGGTTTATAGAAATCCAAGTTCCCAGAACTCCTAGAATAATTCCACCTATTAACAGTCCCAAATAGATATCTCTCAGAACTTCTTCACTGGTTATTAAGGGTATGAAGAAAAGCGAATCCATATGGTTTATTAATGAGCCATAGCCTGCCGCTAATACTAAAATAGCCACAATCGCTCCAGCTGTCCCCAGCAATATTCCTTCGATGAAAAATGGCCAGCGAATAAACCAATCAGTTGATCCAATTAACTTCATAAGGTATATCTCCTTGCGCCGGGAGTAAATAGCTAAGCGGATAGTAGTCGCTATTAAAAATACTGCTGCAATTACTAATAATCCAATAAATATCATACTTATAATTCGAACCCAACGGGTTACTTTAAATAACCTTTCAACTAGCTCCTGCCCATAATTAACCTTATAAATACCCCTAATATTTTCAACTATTTTAGCAACCTGTGGTACTATATGGGGGTCACTTGTCTCTATCTCATAACTATGGGAAAGCGGGTTTTCGCCTAAAGTATCTTTTAAATTATATTCGTTTCCCCCGAAACTTTCCTGCAATTTCTCTAATGCCATTTCCCGGGAGACAAATTCAACTGAGCTTACTCCAGCAATCGCTGTAATTTCCTGCTTAATCTCCGTAAGCTCATTATCGGTTAAATCATTATCTAAAAATGCCACAATTTCAACATCTGATTCCAGGTGATTCATAAACTCACCAGCATTTATTATAAGCAAAACCGCAAAGCCCAAGATTAGTATAGAAATGCTAATAGTTGAGGCTGTGGCAAAGCTTAGCAGCCGGTTCCTTAATAGTGATTGCCGGGCCTGTGCCAGGAAATAAAAAAAACTGCCAGGCCTCATAATAAGACCTCCCCCGGTGGGGTATCGGTAACTATACGGCCATTTTCCAACATTACTACTCTTTTTCCGGCAGTTTTTACCAGTTCACGAGCATGGGTAGCCATTATCACCGTAGTCCCTTTTCGATTAATACTAAATAACAATTCCATTATTTCCTGCGATATTTTTAGGTCCAGGTTGCCAGTTGGCTCATCCGCTATCAATAGCAAGGGGCGATTAGCTAGGGCCCGGGCAATCCCCACCCGCTGCTGCTCCCCTCCCGAGAGCTCCCCGGGGAAAAATTTTTCCTTACCCTTAAGCCCAACCATATTAATCACTTCATTAACCCGCTCTTTTATCTCCTTACTATTGGTACCTACAACTTCCAGAGCAAAGGCTACATTTTCATAGACTGTTTTATTTTCCAAAAGCTTAAAATCCTGAAATATAATTCCCATATTGCGTCTTAACTGAGGTATCTCGCCTCGTTTCATTCTTACTATGCTACGCGAAGCCAAAAAAATCTGCCCCCGGGTTGGCAGCTCCTCCCGGAAAAGCATTTTAATAAGCGTTGATTTTCCTGCCCCACTAGGCCCCATCAGAAACAAAAATTCTCCACGGTCAATTTTTAGGGAAATATCATCTAATGCTTTAACACCATTGGGGTATATTTTAGAAACATTATAGAATTGAACTAACATCACTACCTCCAAAAAAAAACCACCAATACTGGTGGTTCTACAAAAACACAGGAAATTCCTTTTTTATTTTTGTTTCTTTTTGACTAAATCGCGAACATTATAAACTAAATTATCAACAGTTAAACCATAATGTTTCATTAGCTCATCGGGACTACCAGATTGCCCGAAAGTATCGTTAATACCTATTCTTTTAATCAATACCGGGAAGCCTTCACTCACAGTCTCTGCTACCGCACTTCCTAATCCTCCTATTACACTATGTTCTTCTACTGTAAGTATAGCCCTGGTTTCCTTTGCTTTACGAATAATTAAATCAGTGTCCAGCGGCTTAATAGTATGCATATCAATTACGGAAACCTGGATAGCTTCAGCCGCCAAAGCTGCAGCCGCCTCCAGCGCCCGGGATACCATTGTCCCACAAGCAATAATGGTGGCATCCTGGCCAGCGCGCAGCTCAATACCACTGCCAATTTTAAATTCCAGGTTATCATTATATATTACCGGTAAAGCGGAACGCCCCAGTCTTAAATAGGCTGGTCCGGAATGGTTATATAACTGTATTAATGCCAACCGGGTAGTAACTCCATCAGACGGTACAACTACGGTTAAATTAGGCAGGCTGCGCATTAAAGCAATATCCTCAACTGACTGGTGGGATCCCCCATCTTCCCCTACAGTTATCCCACTATGGGTAGCACAAACTTTTACATTCAGATTGGCGTAAGCCAGCGAATTACGCACCTGTTCAAAAGCTCTGCCTGCAGCAAAAACAGCAAAAGAACTAACAAAAACAACCTTACCTGCTGCAGCCAAGCCAGCAGCCATCCCCATCATATTCTGCTCAGCAATTCCCGCGTTAATAAAACGTTCTGGGAAAACCTTGGCAAAGTCAGCTGTTTTTGTGGATTTAGAAAGGTCTGCATCAAGTACGACAATGTCATCATGCTTTTGCCCTAGTTCTACCAGGGCTTTCCCGTAAGCATCTCTCGTGGCCTGTTTATCCAAATAACTTCAACTCCCGATATGAAATTAGGACACGGAATTCTCCTTAAATTACCCTGAATTATCCTTCGGTAGATCAGAGTCTCTTAGTTTCTATAAAAATTACCCCAACTCGGCCAGGGCTTTTTCTACTTCATCGGGTTTGGGGGCAACACCATGCCATTCTACCCGATTTTCCATAAAAGAACAGCCCTTACCCTTAATGGTGTGGGCTATAACTGCGGTAGGCTTACCTTTTATGGTACGGGCAGTATTCAAAGCTTGCATTATCTGCTGGTGATCATGCCCATCTATCTCTAGTACCTCCCAGCCAAAGGCCTTAAATTTTTCCGGAATAGGCAGGGGAGACATAACCTCTTCCACCCTTCCATCAATCTGCAGCCCATTATTGTCAACAAATATCACTAAATTGTCTAATTTGTAATGAGATGCAGCCATACTGGCTTCCCATACCATACCTTCTTCGATTTCTCCATCTCCCAGTAAAGCATAAACCCGGTAGTCCCTATTATCCATTTTTCCTGCCAAAGCCATACCTACCGCCCAGGAAATACCCTGCCCCAGGGAACCAGTTGAAGCTTCTACCCCAGGAAGTTTACGCATATCGGGATGTCCTTGCAGGGGACTGCCCAACTTTCTCAGCCCTTTTAAGTATTCATGGGGGAAGAAGCCCTTTTCCGCCAGAGTAGCGTAAAGAACTGGAGCGGCATGACCTTTACTTAGGACAAATCGGTCCCTATTTTCCTCTTGGGGATTGTCCGGGTCAATATTCATCTCCCAGAAATAGAGACAGGCTAAAATGTCACTGGCTGACAGAGATCCGCCCGTATGCCCCGAACCTGCCTGTCCCAACATCATGATAATATCCCGGCGTATCTGCCGGGCCTTTTCAATGGTGGTAGCTATAGATTGTTCTGTAATCTCCTTCACCTTTCGCGCTCCTTGCTAAAAAATTAATATCTCCGCAATCCCGTCGGGGTTGTATTAACCACTGATTATATCCCCTGTGGAAAATACTGCTACACACTAACGGTGCTACTAAGGTTGCTGATATACACAGATTTGCACTAATTAATTCCCATTACCGGCTAATTGCTGCAGCCTGGCGTATATAAAGTCGTCCAGATCACCATCCAGGACCGCCTGAACATTACCTTCTTCCAAGTTGGTCCGGTGATCTTTGATAAGACTAAAAGGATTAAGGATGTATGACCTAATCTGACTACCCCAGGCTATTTCTTTATATTCTCCCTTAAGGTTCTGCAAATTATTTTGTGCTTCCTTCTGTTTCAGCTCGTATAATTTAGCAGTTAGAATTTTCATGGCCGCCATCCGGTTGGCATGCTGGGAACGCTCATTCTGACACTGCACTACTATCCCAGTAGGCAAGTGGGTAATACGCACAGCCGAATCCGTTTTGTTTACATGCTGACCGCCAGCTCCTCCGGAGCGATAAGTATCGACACGCAATTCTTCCTGATTAATACTTACCTCAACATTCTCTATGATCTCAGGTAAAACACCAAGTGATGCAAAGGACGTATGCCTTCTTCCCGAAGCATCGAATGGTGAAATCCTTATAAGCCTATGCACACCTTCTTCGCATTTAAGTTTGCCATAAGCAAACTTACCCTTAACCATAAAAGTAACACTTTTTACTCCAGCTTCATCCCCGGCCAGATAATCCAAAGTTTCTATCGTATAACCAGATGACTCAGCCCAACGCGTGTACATGCGCAAAAGCATCGCTACCCAATCCTGGGCTTCAGTACCACCAGCTCCAGCATGGAGAGATAAAATAGCATCGCGTTCATCGTGGCTGCCGGAAAATAGTACCTGTAGTTCATACTGGCGAAATGCTTTTCTAAGTTCAATTAATTCAGCTATTGTTTCGTTCCATAGTTCCTGCTCATCTTCTTCCTGGGCTATATTCAAAAGTTCATTAAAATAATCAGCTTTCTCCCAGAGTATACTAAACTGGTTAATACTATCCTGGAGATCACTAATCCGTTTCAAAATCTGCTGGGCTTGCTGACGGTCATCCCAAAAATTTTCTTCCATAGTTTTTTTTTGCAGAACTTTAACTTCCTCTTTTTTTTGGTCTATGTCAAAGAGAAACCCTTATTTCCTGAAGGCGTTGAATAATCTCCCTACAGACCATCTGTGGATCTTCAATCAAATTCTTCACTCCTTTAAGATTACGATATAGTATTTATTGTTTCAAAATAATCGTATTTCCTTTTCAATATAACAATATCTACCCTGCGATTCATAGCCCGGCTTATTTGATCCTCATTAGGAACCAGGGGACGATATTCGCCATAGCCTATGATAGATAAGCGCTCAGCAGGAATACCAGCATCTTCGTTAAGCACATGCACTACATTAGCGGCTCGCAGAGCTGATAGTTCCCAGTTGGAAGGGAATTTTCCAGTATGTATTGGTAAATCATCAGTATGACCTTCAACCCGAATGTAATTAGGAATATTAATCATACTTTTACCAAGATCCCGGATGATTACTCTGGCATTCTGGTTTAATTGGTCAGAGCCACTAGCAAAAAGCAAGGCATCTTTAAAGCTGACAACCAATCCGCGTTCCTGTTCATATATTATTATATTTTCGCTTAGTTTAGTAAATGCGGTTTCCTGGTTTCCATCCGAGCTTGTGTCCTGGTCTTTAGTTTTGATAAATTCATTTATCATTTGTTTTATTTCGTCCAATTCTCCCTGCTGGGCTGGAGCCGGTCCCGGTCCTTCATTAGCTTGCTGTCCTGATATTCCTTGTACCATGGAAGGACCCTGGGCATCAAGTACTGACATAGCTTGTCCAGTAAGCACCACACTGAGAGAGTTAGCAACTGCTGCATATTTACGAGCGTCAACTTGGCTCATTGTATACATTAGTATAAAAAAAATCATCAAGAGCGTAATAAGATCGGAATAGGTAATAAGCCAACGTTCCATATTACCTTCTTTTTCTGCACTTTTCTTCCTACGCCTCACTGCAAATCACATCCTTACCTCGGCCAGTTGCTCTTGGGCTGCAGCCTTCCGGCTTTCCAGTGGTAGGAAAGTTATTAGTTTTTCTCTAATTACCCGCGGATTTTCTCCTGCTTGAATAGATAGGATTCCTTCTAAAACCATTTCCATTAATATGAGTCGTTTTTCTGCCTTTCCTTTTATTTTAGTAGCAAAAGGTATATATATAACATTGGCTGAACCCACCCCGTAAAGAGTGGCTAAAAAGGCGACAGCAATAGCTCCACCCAATTTGTCGGGATCAGCCACATTACTCAAGACATGTACCAACCCCATAACCGTACCAATAATACCCATGGTAGGTGCAAAACCGCCAGCAGACATAAAAATTTCATAACCCACTTTTTCTTTTTTTTCCTGGGCTTCTATTTCCATTTCCAGCATATTACGTGTTAACTCTGGATCAGTTCCGTCTATGACTAGCTGCAGGCCCCGAGCCAAAAAATAGTTGTCTATCTCATTTAGCTGGCTCTCCAGGCTTAGCAAACCTTCACGACGGGCTTTGTCAGCTGTCTCGGTTAATGAGTCAAGAACCGTAAGATAATCAATTTTATCGTTAATAAAAACTAATTTCAAAAAATAGGGAACAGTCCTTATCTCCTCCATTGTAAAACTTAAAACTACTGCTCCGAAGGTACCTCCAAATACTATTAGAGCGGCAGTTCCTACCAGCAGCATTCCCAAATGCCCACCTTCCAACAGAAAGCCGCCTATTAGTCCACCAAAACCAAGGAGTAATCCTATCAGAGTAGCTATATCCATTAACTAACCCCTCTTCCACAACAATTCTTATATTTCTTGCCACTACCACAAGGACAAGGTTCATTACGTCCTATCTTCTTTCCTACCTTTACTGGCTTTTTCTTATCATCATCCCCTTGATTAACATAAGTTTTTCGTTCCTGAGGCTGCTGCATCACCTTAACCCGCAGGATGTAACGCACCACATCTTCCTTAATACTAAAAACCATAGCTTGAAATGCTTCAAATGCCTCGAACTTATACTCCACCAGTGGGTCCTTTTGGCCATAAGCCCTGAGGGATATCCCATTACGGAGCTGGTCCATTGCATCAATATGATCCATCCACTTATCATCAATGATTCTAAGCATAATGGCCTTTTCCAACTCCCGCATAGTCTGGCTTCCTAGTTCGGTTTCGCGTTCCTCATATAGCCGGTGGGTGCGCTCCTTAAGGAAGTCCTGGGCCTCGGTTGGCGTAAGCCCCTTAAGGTCTTCTTCGGTAAAGTCTATGCGCGGAAGAACGTGTTGTTCCACATACCCTATTAAACCTGATAAATCCCAGTCATCAGAATATTTAGATTCGCCGGCAAAGCTGTCTACTACTGTATCTATAACATCATCTATCATACTGGAAATAGTAGCTTTCAGATTTTCGCCATCAAGAACCTTTTTACGTTCCCCGTAAATTACCCCTCTTTGCTGGTTAATAACATCATCGTATTCAAGCACATTCTTTCTTATCGTAAAGTTACGGCTTTCTACCTTTTTCTGGGCATTTTCAATCCCCCGGGAAACCATCTTGTTTTCGATGGGCATACTATCATCCATGCCCAATCGATCCATAACACCTTCAATAGTAGAAGAACCAAAAAGGCGCATTAAATCATCTTCTAAGGAAACATAAAACCGGGATTCTCCGGGATCACCCTGGCGCCCGGAACGTCCGCGCAACTGGTTATCAATACGCCGGGCTTCGTGTCTCTCAGTTCCCAGGACATACAAGCCGCCCAGTTCTTTAACCCCTTCTCCCAAAACAATATCCGTACCTCTACCAGCCATATTGGTAGCTATAGTTACAGTACATTTTTCCCCGGCCCCCGCAATAATCTGGGCTTCCTTTTCGTGATGTTTGGCATTTAGAACCTGATGAGGAATTCCTTTTTTTCTCAACATAGCACTTAAAAGCTCTGACTTTTCTATGGAAATAGTCCCTACCAGTACGGGCTGGCCTTGACTATACCGTGCTGCAATATCTTCTACTACTGCTTGGAATTTTCCTTTTTCAGTGCGATAAATCAAATCTGGCTGGTCAATTCGTATCATAGGCATATGAGTTGGTATAACCACTACATCCATGCCATAAATCTTACGGAATTCTTCCTCCTCGGTTTTGGCAGTACCAGTCATGCCAGCTAATTTTTTAAACATACGAAAATAATTCTGAAAAGTTATAGTAGCTAGGGTTTGTGATTCTTTTTCAATCTTCACTCCTTCTTTGGCCTCAATGGCTTGGTGTAAACCCTCACTATAGCGGCGTCCAAACATTAGACGTCCGGTAAATTCATCAACTATTATTACCTGGCCATCTTTAACCACATAATCACGGTCTCTTTTCATTAATCCATAAGCCTTAAGACCCTGGTTTACATGATGGGCAATTTCCATATTTTCTGATAAATTATCGATATTAAAATGTTTCTCCACCTTGTGAACACCCTCTTCAGTCAATGTCACCAGGTGGGATTTTTCATCGATTTTGTAATCATCCTCATTTACTAAACGAGGTATGAACTTGGCTATCTGGTAGTAAAGGTCGGTAGGTTTGTCCCCTTCACCAGAGATAATAAGAGGTGTACGAGCCTCGTCTACTAGTATGGAATCTACTTCATCTATAATTGCATAATGCAAAGCCCGTTGAACCATATGTTCTTTAGCAACTACCATATTATCTCTTAAATAGTCAAAGCCAAATTCATTATTAGTCCCGTATGTAATATCACACGAATAAGCATATTTACGTTCTTCATAGCTTAAGCCGTGAACAATAAGACCAACCGAAAGACCACAATACTCATAAACCGGACGCATCCACTCCGAATCACGGGTAGCTAAATAATCATTAACAGTAACAATGTGAACTCCTTCTCCCTCCAAAGCATTTAGATATGCTGGTAAGGTAGCAACCAGGGTCTTGCCTTCACCCGTTTTCATCTCAGCTATTCGACCATTATGGAGAACCATACCTCCAATAAGCTGAACATCAAAGTGCCTCATCCCCAAGGTTCGACGTGATGCCTCCCGCACCAGGGCAAAAGCCTCAGGTAATATATCGTCTAATTTTTCCCCTTGCTTTAACCTTTGTCGAAATTGAGCAGTTTTCTGTGGGAATTGCTCAGCTGGCATAGACAGGTAATCTTTTTCCAGGTTGTTTATTAAGTCTACCTTTTGGCGCAGGCGCCTAATTTCTTTTTCATCATCATCTAGCATTTTTTTAAGAAAATCCTTAATCATTAATAATTCGCTCCTCTAAAAAAGAGGAACCATATGGTTCCTCTTAACTATTACCTACTTAAATCAATATTTTCATATTATCATTTTGCTTATAACGCTTCAACTAATCAAACTCAGGCTCAATCAATCCATATCCCTTATCCTTACGTTTATAAACAACATTTACCTCATCGGTGCGGGAATTAAAAAATACAAAGAAATTATGGCCTAACAAGTTCATCTGCATAATAGCCTCTTCTTCATCCATTGGCTTCAAGGCAAATCTTTTACTGCGGACAATATTAAATTTTTCGGTTGTTTTACCCTGGTTTAACTCCTTCTGTACTTCATCTTTGAAAGCAGTTTTCAACCCAACCCCACGGTAATTGCGGTATAATTTGGTCTTATACTTCTCAATCTGTTTCTCTAGTTTCTCCTCAACCAGGTCTATAGAGCTATACATGTCTTCAGTACTTTCCTCACCCCTAAGCATTATTCCATTTAGGGGTATAGTAACTTCAACCTTGTGCCCTTCCGCCCCTACTGATAGAGCTACCTGTGCTACTTTTACATCATCAATATACTTTTCCAACTTGGAAAGACGTTTAGTGGTATAGTCCTTTAGAGCATCAGTAAGTTCAATGTTTTTACCTCTGATATCAAACTTCATAGGACCACTCCTTTCCCGTTGCTATGTATATATTTTACTTTACTATTAAAATATTCTCCATAATTACTTTATTATTATATTATGCAAAAATTTAATTGCATAATCTGATTAGTTGGAAAATAGAAGCTGATTGTTATGTATTTTCTAATCCTTAGTTGCCTGCCTGTATGTAATGCCCTTCTATTGGGTATGTTAATGGGGTATGTTTATTTGGTGTAGTTATATCCTGCGGGCTTGGGGCTCATTTTTGAAAAATAGCCTGCGGGTAAGTAGAGGGAAATCCCTTAATTCTGCTGTAATTAATCAAAAACCGGGCTAAGCCCGGTTTTATATTTAATTATAATGCGGTTTCCTTCATTTGTTGAAAGCACTCCATACAATAAACTGGCCTACCTTCCACCGGTTTAAAGGGAACTTGTGTTTCTACTCCACATTTTGCACATACTGCTTGAAACATCTCACGCGGTGCCCTAGTGCTATTATTTCGATTATTACGACGATTGCTCCTACATTCACGGCAACGCTTAGGCTCGTTTTCAAAGCCTTTCTCTTGGTAAAACTCCTGCTCACCAGCGGTGAAAACGAAGTTTTGACCGCAATCCTGGCATACTAAGATTTTGTCTTCGAACATGAAAAGATATCCCTCACTTTTTACTAATTTACCGGGAGTAGCCTGACACATACTATTTACCCGTATTTATTATTATATCACCAAACTTGGAAATAGCAAGAAATGCTGGTTTTATTGATTATGTTCCTCCTGGAAAATTCTAAAAACCTCCTGGTATATACTGTTAGCTTGTTTCCTAGATATTATTGTTTTAGTTTTATTCGCTTTGTCCAATCTATCTTGCATTAAGAGCTGACTCTGGTAGTCAGTATTAGTTATAGAATTAAGTATTGTTCCAATTTGGTTTACTATTTCTGCAATAATAGTATATTGTTCATTTGCTATTTTTGCTTTTAACTGGCACAAGTTAAATTCATTAATACCCAATTCTTCCGTTAGCCTTTTTTGCAAGTTCTTATTCTTATTATCCAGTAAATTAAGATCTTTAAGCAGCCCCTGTCGCCTAATTATAACATTCATTACCTGGGAATAATCTCTTTCTTGAAAAGGCTTTTTTAATAATTCCTGCTGTTCACCGGCATAATCAGCCATTATTCTATATAGTTGGTATTGCTCCTTAAATATATCAATAATACTGTCTACCAGGGTATTTATCACATTAAATCTTCCCTTTAATTTATTGTGGTAACCAATTCCAAAGCCATCCTAAAGTATTTTAACCTTGTATATCCAAGTATTGTTGTATGTTATTTCCGGCTTTTTCACGGATTATGGTGCCTGATTTTTTAATAGCCTCATTCCAGGTATCGCAAAATACTACTAAAAATTCCCGGATTTCATCAAGTTTACCGATATCTTTGCTGACATTTGCCTGTACTAGTTGATAATAAATGTATTCATAAAGATAAAAAAGATTATTGGAGATTTCATATTCCACTTTAAGACTTGCTATCAACTCAATCACAATATTCTGAGTTTTTATTATTAGGTTATGGGCAGTATTAATATCTTTTAATTCTATCGCCTTTTTGGCATTGTCAATGTTTTTTATGGCTCCTTCAAAAAGCATTATTAATAACTTCCCCGGTGTTGAGCTTTGAACATTGACCTTCTTATAATTTTCATATATTTGGACATTACCATTCATCATTTTCATCTCCAGGTTTATTTATATATCAATTTACTTCTAAATAAAATAAATCAAGTACAAAGACAATAATTTTAAATTTTTTTATCAAGCAATATTCCCGCAAGTTCCTCTAATTTTCTCTTAATCATTGCTGAACATTCAAGAATCTTTTCTGGAGGGATCTCACGTATAACCTCTTGAGTTTCTGAATTGATTACCTTAACTTGTATCCGCCCGCTCTCTTTATGTACTTTAAACTGCAGATGATAATTGGATATTTTCATGGCTTGGTTAAGCAAATCGGCGGAAGATCTGATGTTCTCCTCATCTATATTTAGCTGTTTTGTCGTTATTTCACTACCAATTTTGGTATTAACCGAACCGCCTTCCTTGCCATTAGTCACCCTTGCCAGCTGCGAATTCAAGTTGCCCGCATTAAATTCGGTTGGAAACCATTGTCCCTCAATTCGCATTCGTGTACCTCCCCCAAATTGAATAATTATTCATATTATCGATATTCGGCGTACAATTAATAATTTTTTATTCTATTTTTTCTGGTCAATAAACCATCCTTCATTACTATAATTATCCTGTAAGTAAATCTGCTTGGCTTTTTTATTCTCTCTAAAGGACCACAATTTAGTCTGGATCTGTTGCTGAAGCTGCCTTATTTGCGATTCGATTATATTATCATTTTCTCTGATCAATAATGCTATTTTTCTAATCTCATCCTCTGCTTTTTGATATTCCGGGGTTGCCTTTAAGCACGTCATTTTTATCCCAACTTGATCCAGCTTCTTGAATTCAGCTTCTTTCTCTCGGTTCAGGGCATCAATTGCCTCAATTCGTTCTTGCTGTTGCAACAGGAGTAGGTTTAGTTGCTCAATATTTAGATCTAATCCATCTTTCGTAACCAAATGCAACTTTTCCCGGGAGATAGACAGTATTTCATGCCAGATAGTTATTTGCTTTTCCACTATTAGCTTTATTGAAGCAGGGTATTTATCCATTACTCACCTCTTAAATAGCCCGGTAATGACCTCAATCATGCATTATGATATTTACTAGCTAACCTAAACCTTGGAGCTGATTAGATAACCAATCGCTCTGGCTTTGCATCCGTTGTAAGGCTTTTTCCATAGCGGTAAACTTTCTCCAATAACTTTCTTCTAGCTGGATAAACCTGTCCTGCATTTCTTTGATGCCTTTGTCCATACGCATGATTTCCCGACCGAGGTAGCTCTCATCAGCTCCAATAATGTTTCGCCCGGCGGTACTGGCGACGGATTCCATGTGTCCCAGCAGCATATCATCAAGTTTGCGGGCAATGCCTAAGGCTTTGGGATCTTCGGAGTTATTACTAAAAATCTTCATCACACCATCCAGATCTTCGGTCAAGGCTTTACGCAATTCTTCTTCATCTAGGTAAAGTTTACCCTTGTCATTCCAGTTAGAAGAGGTGGTTATGCCTATGGAGCTTAAGGTCTTATATTTAGAGCCGGTTTCAACTACCCCCCCTAGGGTCATGCGCAGGCTGCTGGCTATGGAACTGAGCAGCGAATCAGCCCGTAAAAGCCCACTGCGGGCCTTTTCCTCCCATTTTTCTATTTCCTTTTCTTCCATTTCCTCTTTTTGGGCATCAGTTAAAGGAGGGTAATCGCGATAGCGCTTTTCGCTCAGTTTGGTGCCGATGTCCTCCATTATGGTATTATACTGTTCCACAAAGGATTTTATCTGCTCTATTGCCGAATCAATATCTTTATTTACGGTAATATCGACGGTTTCTCCGGCCTTTTTTAAGGTCATATCGATATCAAATAAACTAAACTGGTTAGAAGCGAAGGTTAAGGTTTCCCCATTAAAAATTATCTCAGCATTTTGCCCGGTACCTAAGTTGCCGGTTGTAAGTCCTAAGTTAGAGAGAAGGTCTTCATCGCCACCAGTAATGTTGATGGCAGCCTTTTCCCCCGTAGAAGTGCTGGTAAGAAATAGCTTGTTCAGGTTTTCATCATACATAGCCCGGACTCCGCTCTTACTGGAATTAGCGTTTATTTTGGCAACTACTGAGGCTAAGGTATCACTGTGTCCAACGGTTATGGTAACATCTTCTCTGCCTTCCCCACCATTGATGGTAAAACTGGCTTCGGTTTCCACAGGTACCAGACCGTTTTCTCCTAAATCTGCCGGGGTAGCCGTAAAGGAAGCTGCCTTGGCCAATTTATTGACAGTAACCGTGTAAGAGCCTTCCAGGGTATTAAAGCTGGCGGTGGCCGATAAGGCACTTTCATCGGAGGAAGCGACTTTTTTGGCCAGGAAGGTTCCCTGTAGCTTTAGATTAAAGACATTTTGCTCGCGTAAGGTCCTTAGTCTATTATTAATGTTGCGGTATTCGTCCCGCTTCCATTCCAGGAGGGTTTTCTTTTGGATCTGGCGGTCGACTTTCATTTGTTCGATATTCATAAGGTTTTTAACGATATTTTCGGTATCCAGACCACTGGCAATACCGCTGAAGCGAATACGGTTAATGGAGTCCATAATAAATCCCCCTTTTACATTCCATACCTATCTATTTCCTTTAATTGTTTTAGCTCTTCGATGGTAGGGAGGTTCTGGGCGGCCTCCCGGTTAGCTTTTTGTATTTGATCATAAATTTCTTGCCGGTGAACACTTACAGAGCGGGGTGCTTTAATACCGATCTTGACAATTTCGCCCTGTATATCAACCACACTAATTTCAATACTATCACCTATGATTATGCTTTCGCCCCGGTGACGGCTAAGTACCAGCATATTACTTCCCCTCCTCTGCCCTTTTTTTATTCTCAGGAAAAAGAGGGTGCTTAGTATTATAATCGGTTTTTTCAGGAATATACTGTAGCCCTATTTTTTTCTCAATGTTTATGATTACTGGAGCCATGAGATTCGCGGTTGTTTTTTTAAAATCGCCGGGTACGGTTAGTACGGATAATACGATTAAAGGCGGTTTTTCTTCCGGTATTTCTAATTGCTTTAAAACAGTATCAGCTAATTCTACCTCATAACCCGGGAAAAAGGTAAAAGGGTCAGCTAAGAGCAGGCAGAGATCGGCTCTTTTTACGGACTGCAGGTAGAAAAAAGGGCTGTTTTCTTCCAGGGGTATAAGGATAAATTGTTTTTCGGTTTCGAAAGCGGGCAGGCCTTCGGGGAAGTGGATGATGTCGTTTGCAGATATGTTCAGTTCGCCGAAAAAGGCGGTTTTTATTTGCATTAGGAGGCCTCCTTATTATTTTGACGCTGATCTTTTTATTTATTATTAATACGCCTATATCGTTAGGTTTATTTTGGGGTCGTGCCAGGATATTTTTAGGTAGTTTTGTTGTTCGATATAGACTTCTACTTTACCTCTTTGTAGGTGTTTTTCTACGGTTCCGGGGTGGTATTTAAGGTCTAAATGACCTGGTATCACCTCTATTTCTATCGGGCGGATGTCCCAGTCTATTTTAGGCGGTTGTTTAGGTATAGTAGTCATGTTGAAGTCTGCCATGTCGTACGTTTTGCTGGCAGCTATATCTGCTATGGTTATGCCTTTCTCGATTTGTCCTAGCATATCGCCTTCAGCGGCGATCTCCCCTATGGCCTGAAGGCCGGCTTGCCAGGCTAAATCAGCATAGTAACGGGTAAATTCCGAAGGGGTTCTCCTGCCGGCATCGGCAAAGCATTGGCTTTGGTCGATGTAGAGCTTAGGGCGGAGAGAATGCATCTTAAGCTCCGGCTTTTGGGTATTGAGTTCTATTTTAGGGTGGGTGGTATGAAGTTCTAGGAAGGGTTCCTGGATGTTAAGACCAATACGGGCATACTGCTGGTCAATGCGTATTTGTAACATGCCCCTCACCCCCTCTAAATAGACATAGATCAGCGCAGGAAGTCGATTAAGGTAGGTTGAATGATACGAGCACCGGCAGCTAGTGCAGCGCGGTAGACGTTTTCCTGCATTTTTAGGTTCATTATTACTTCAGCCATGTCGGCGTCTTCGTTTTTAGATAGTAGTCCGGTCAGGGATATGCTCATACTTTCCATGCGGTTTCGCTGGAGTTCCAGACGGTTAACTTTGGCTCCGATGGTGGAACGGGCGGTTAGCAGGTTAGTCAATTTATTATCCAGGATTTCCAGCGCGCTGCTGTCTTCATCCAGGTTACCGGCCCGAATATCCTGTACCAGATTACGCAAAACCGTAAATATGCCCTGATCCTGGTCGGGGTCGGAATTGCTGTCAGCGAAGAAAAAGTTTTGCAGGCTGTTGGAGCTGGTCCCGCCATTAGTTATATTTATAGCAAATTCAATACCGGCGGCTATTTCCAGCCTTATGGAATTGTCGTTTCCTACCCATTTGAGGCTGCCATCATCATCTTGCTGCAGTGGTTTTTCGGTAACATTAGTTCCCCCAAATATATATTTACTGCCATAGGTAGAATTGGCAATCATTTTTATCTGTTCGCCCAGTTCTTCGACTTCCTTGGCAATAGCATCAAGTGAATCTTTATCATTGGTACTGTTAGCTGCCTTCACGGTTAGTTCGCGTATACGCTGCAATATGCTATTGATGTCATTTAAGGCGTCATCCGTAGTTTCCATGAAGCTGATGGCTTCATTGATGTTACGCAAGTACTGGTTATTCTCAGTAATATTGGTACGAAGGCGCAGTGATTTAACCAGCCCGGCGGGGTTATCGGAAGGTGAGTTGATTTTGCGCCCGGTAGCCAGCTGCTGGTTATATTTTTCCAGGCCGGACATGTTGGTATATAAATTACGCTTGAGGTCGTTTATAAGCATGTTATTGGTAATACGAATCATAGGTTCATCTCCCTGATTTAATAATTAGACACTGAAAGCATACCAAAGGTACTACTGATGTCCGCTATCGCTCACTATTAAGGTTGCTGATAATTATTAATCACACTGATTTTTTTAATAATGCATCAAGTCCTTGCGCTACTTTCCCCAATTTAACTACATAAGAATGGGGGTAAAAAATTGATAAAGCGGAACAAAAATCCTAAAGATTCAGTGCTATTCATAAAAATCAGTGTTTTTCAGTGTCTATTCTGTCCCCCTATCTACCTACAAGGCCCATGCGATTTATTACTACCTCCAGGGCTTCGTCTATAGCGGTGATGTAGCGGGAGGCGCCGTTGTAGGCGTGCTGGAATTTAACCATATTAATCATTTCTTCATCCAGGGAAACTCCGGAAAAGGACTGGCGTTTGTTTTCCAGCTCCTTTAAAAGGGCACCCTGGTTAAGGACCATACGCTGAGCTTCCTGGCTCAATACACCGATATCGGCAGCAACTGAGCGCCAGAAGTCATCAATAGTCATATTATTTATTTTAAGCTTATCCTCAGAGTTATCCTCAGGTTTATTTAAATCATGTTTTAGCTGGGCAATTTTAAGGGCATTATTACCATCCCCGAAATTAGTCCGGGTGTTATTATCCCAGACCGGAGCAGCCGCGGCGGCTATGTTCTTAACATCATCCTGTATACTCTGGTTTACCTGTATAGAGGCGGCCCCGCCTTTATTGGGATCATACTCAAAAAAATTGATTCCATCGGGAGCATTAAGATCAGAAGTTTTGTTATTAAGGCTAAAGCCTTTACTATGTACTCCATTTATTCTTTCTGCCAGGGTCTGGGCCAGAGCTTCCAGGTCATCTATCATTCCGGGAATTATTTCTTTATAGGCAAAAGATACTTCTCCGCTGTTGGCAGTCTTTCCACGGGTATCCAGCAGGCCTCTGAGTTCACCATTTTTAACTATTACAGCAGACTCGTTGTCTTTCCAGACAACCATGTCCATACCATATGCGTCCTCAATCGTAGCTAGCTGGTTCCATTGCCCGCCGTCTACCAGCATTGAGCCCCCGAGCCGTAAAGATACCATGTTATGGCAGTCAATATCTAAGGTAACATCTGCTATCCTGCTGAGCTGGTCAATTAAGAGGTCACGCTTGTCCATTAAATCATTAGGTTGTTTACCGGCTATGCCTATGGCCATTATCTGCCGGTTAAGGTCAGCTATCTGCAAAGCTAGGGAATTAATTTCATCTACCTTAACTGTTACCTGGGAGTTTACATCAAAGCGTAAATCTGATAATTGCTGGTAGGTATGTTTAATGGCGTCAGCCAGGGCCATGCCTCGCTGCAGGGTAACTGTCCTGACCGCTTCACTTTCCGGATTGGCTACCAGGTCCTGCCATGATTCCCAGAACATATCCATTGCCGCCCGTAATCCATCTTCGGAAGGTTCATTAATAATTACTTCTATTTGTGAAAGGGTTTCCTGCATAGCTGCCCAGTAACCATCAGCCCGATTTTCATGGCGAATCTGGGCATCTATGAATTCGTCCCTTATGCGGTTAATGGCGGCAATGTCGACACCAGTTCCTAACTGCCCGGCTTTGCCGCTTTGATTCATAGCGGGAGCATGCCAGGGGTTGGAGGTGACGATCTCCGCCACCTGCCTGGAATAACCAGGTGTATCAGCATTTGCTATATTATGCCCGGTAATGCTAAGAGCCGTCTGGTGCGTTAGAAGAGCACGCCTTCCAATTTCCAGGCTAAAAAAGTTTGACATATCAAAACCTCTCTTAATATAATTAAGAATTACAATGATGGTAAGAACTGCTCTCTGCAGTTAATTCAACTAGACCTTTTTATCTAGCAGGTTCGCTAGGTATTTAGATTCGTTGGGTTGAATGCCACGGTTGGAGTAGATTCCAGTAGTGTCACCGTTAATCATGGTTTCCACCACTTTTATATAATCTAATGACTGCTGAATAAGTTCATTATTATGTTCATTTATTGCCTTAATACGGGTCAGATTGTAGCCTAGACGGCTAATGGCAGCATAGAGAGCAGAGAAGGAAGAAGGGCTTTCTTCCTTTACTTTATTAAGTATTTTCTCAGCCATTAGACCTCCCCCTTTAATACCCCAGCGGCGGCCTATTTCAACCTGTAATTTAAAGCGATCACCTTCGGTTTTTTCTAACTTAGCTGCACATATATGCTCTTCTTTTATTAATCTCTCCAGTTCTTCGACTTGGCCTTTTAATATTAACTGTTGTTTTTTCAGCCCCCATTCAGCCAGCTCATCCAAAATACTGTTCATGGCTGCAATTACATTGGTGAATTCACTTAATAGGGATTCCATATTTACCTGCTTTCTATACCAATCGGTCTACTATAGACCTATAAATCATTTTTTCTGCCACTTCCTCATCGGTAACCGTATAAGTACCACTTAATATTTGTTCTTGTAAATTATTAACCTTGTCCCGGCGTATATCTTCGGTCTGGTTTATGGCCTGCATAACTCGCTGTTTAACCCGGCTCTCACTAGAAATAGCCAGTTCAAAGTCTTTCCCCGGTATCTTGCTTGAATGCTTTTGCTCTATTTTATTGGTGCTATTATCCCTGCTGTAAATCTTTAATAAATTCTGCACTTGAGTTCCGGAAATAATCATTTAGGACTTCCCACCTTATTAAGCTTCGTTATCTATGAATATCTTTCGCAAAAAAAGCAAAAGGGCTTAATGCCCCTGGTAATTCATTATATTATTTATGCTTTATCTTTCTTTTTATTTCTAGTTTATTCATAGTGATTTGCTTACTACCAGCTATTTAATAATCAATTCCCTTGATATGCATTCTCTCTTTTTTTCTGGCTTGAATGTTGTAAGTTGGCTCTGAATTGGTGCGAGGAGAAGAAATGATTTTTTGTATCTGTTTATCGAGCTGCTGCAGGCATTCCGGGCAGTACTTACCGCTGTAAATGTTTTTACCGCACCTGGCACATGAAATGACCTCACCCATATTTCTATTGATAAGCCTCCCCTCACGTAAAAACTTTAGAATCTTCTCCTCTTCTATTTTGGTGTGCTCTGCAACCTGGACAACACTGACGCCAGGATGATCTCGTACATAGTTGCGTACTATAGTATAATCACTATCTTCTTTTTCCAAACACTTGCTGCAAACATCACGGCCCTGGTATGCAAACAATCTCCCGCAGATACTACAGTTTTTAAGATTAGATCCCATTTTCCCAACCTCCCTGCTAAAAACACGAACAATCACTTCTTATGCTAGAATAATATTAACCGACTTTTGTTGCTTTACCAAGCTCTTTCTCTTAATATCCTATACCAGTTGCCCAAGTAATTACACTAACCCGAGCTACCCCTCCATCCAGCAAGGTACGGGTACACTCTTTACTAGTTGATCCGGTGGTATATACATCATCTACCAGAAGTATACTTTTGCCTTCTATCTTGCTCCATTTCTTTAGAGCAAAAGCATACAACAAGTTTTTTTCACGTTCCTCTTTGCTTAATTCTCTTTGAGAAGGAGTTTCTTTTACCCTAACAAGTACATTACTGTCCATTTTTACATTAAGTTCTTTTCTTATTTGCTTGGCCAATTCCTCGGTCTGATTAAAGCCCCTTTGTTTTAAATGACCTTGTGATGCTGGTACCGGAATAATTAGATCAATAGGCCAAAAGCGTGGCTCTTCCTTAACCACCTGCGCCATCATCTTCCCCATTTTAACCGCCAAATGACGACGCCCCATGAACTTAAGCACTTTTATGGCAATACGGTAAGGTTCATTATAGGGCCCTACCGCCCTGGCAATATCAAATAAAGGGCATTTCTTAAGGCACTCTGCACATAACCGCTCAGTGGTTGTTAAGTATTTCCCACACTTTTCACATACCGACAGACTTTTACTTAATAAAAGCTCATCCTGACATTTTTGGCACCAAGGAGACGTGGTCCCATATTTGCCAGGCTCCCGGCAAATAGAACAAGCGTGTTGGGGAAAAAAAACATCCATTAAAAGATTATGCATACTAATACCTCTTAATTAGTATAAACGCTATCCTAAAAGAGAGCCAAAAAAGATAAAAACGCTAGCGAAAAAGTGGACCACTCTGCCAGACCAATCCCCTATCATTGAAAGTGCAGAAATCAATGTAGGGGGAAGCAGGAGTGAT
>JBMNOV010000008.1:0-52146 GCA_050943255.1 Syntrophomonadaceae bacterium | reverse complement strand
TTTATTGGTCATTACCATGAATTCAGCTCTGCTTATTGGGTTCTCGGGTTTGAAGGTGTTATCTGGATATCCTTTTACAATTTCTTGAGCAATTAGAAAGTTGATGGATTGCTCTGCCCAGTGTCCGTCTATGTCCTGGCATCCTGCTGCTGCCGGGGCTGCCGGCATGCTGAATATTATGCTAAATATGAATACCAAGGTGATTAGCCAGGATAAGCTTTTGTTCTTTCGCAAAATTCTCCCTCCTAAAAAATTACTTTGTTTATAAAAAATCTTACCTAGTTATTTCTTTCCTCCTTTCCATCAATAATTCGTACTCCTATACCCTAATCAGTAGGTTAGTGGTATTATCTAGGTTTTAAAAACTGTATGTATTATTTAGTGTCAAAGGCGGGGTTATTGCCACAATTTGTGTCATCCTTGGGTATAGAAAATTTTTGGTATAAGCTGCATTAATCCTATTCCAGATTAACTATTCACTAGTTTGGTTTGGTTATTAACATCCGGGACCTGTTTGATCAGAAGAATAATGTTATTACTCTGAATAACGGTAGCAGTAGTATTATTCAAGTTCTCCCTTATAACTCCTTTCCATCTGCCATTCTTCATTTTATAGAAAAGAGCAATTACTGATTCAAAATCATTAATATCTATATCTATCTCAATAAGCCATCACCATCACTTTTCAATTTATCTAAAAGCATTTTGACAACCGACACAAATTGTAGCAACAAATTGTATAAACGGGGAAAATATATTTTATTTTAACATTTATTATGAATATAGCAAAATTGACCAATTGTAGATAAAAGCTCATATCGCTCAGAAAATAGAGTTATGACCAAAAATCTACTATTATTCGTCCATAATTAATTATTATGCCAGTTTCGCTATACTTCAGCCTCCATAAAATAACTACTTTTGCTTGATTGTGCTTTTGAAATATGCAAAATACCAATCACTATCTTTAATTATTTTTGTCTATACAATTGCTTGTATTTTCAATATGACACTAGTCATATATAATGTTATAATTTCGCCATGGATTATTTTGCTTATATCTTAAAAAACTTAAGAACTCAACGTAATATGAGCCAGGCTGATTTAGCTCGCCTGCTGGGTATTTCCCGTTCTGCGGTATCCAGCTATGAGAATGGTTCCCGTAGCCCGGATAAAGATATACTGCTTAAAATTGCTGTTATTTTTCAGGTGAGTATTGATTATTTGCTGGGCTACGATAAACCGGTTATTAATAATTCATCCGAATACGGTCAGATCTTATCCGAAATATATGAAATGCTTATGTCATCACCGCTAGAACCCGAACAGAAAAAAGCTATCCTTAAAGAGATTGTTGATTACTTTCGCTGGAAAATGTCACAGGCAACCTAGGATTCCGGAAAATGATAATAGCTTTTTCACCTTTTATCACTTTATAGTTTCCAGCACCAATCTGATTACTTAACACACCTTCCCATTTTTCTTCATCAGCCTGCCAGAAAAAAGCAATTATCTTTTCAAAATCATACGAATCTATTTTTATTGGCATAAACCACACCTCTTTATATAAATCTTACACCCTTGACCTGACACGGCTTTGTCACTTACTAACAAAATATATTTGCTTTTGTATTATTTGTTTTTATTCCCTTTATTTTATATACTTTGGCTTATGCTGGAAGTAACAGGATATACTGCCACCACATATAATAAATCCAGGATAACCTAACGGGCAAGGAGGTTTATGATGGAAAAACACCTGATAATCAATGCTGATGACTTTGGCCTTGCTCCAGGCGTTAATCAAGCCGTATTTGAACTGTATGAACTTGGATTAGTAAAAAGCAGTTCTATTATGGTTAATATGCCAGGGTTTCAGGATGCAATCAGACGTTTATATAATAAGCGCGGGCTAGGAGTGGGGTTACATTTTAATCTTTCGGCAGGATCTCCCATAGCCCCACCTCATTGGGTTCCATCCCTGGTTGATGATAATGGTAATTTTTCTGAAGATTTAGCTTGGAATGAGAATGATGTATTACTTGAATTAAAGGCCCAAATGAATCGTTTGATTAGCACTGGAATCAGACCTACCCATATTGATTCTCATCGTTTTATTCAAACGCAAGCTAATGTTTGCCGCCCAATGATTTCTATAGCCCGAAGTATGAATCTGCCTATGCGGCGTACTGGTTGGGAACCAGCACTTAACATTTCCAGCATGCCAAGAGGTGTAGATAAATTCTTTGCAGATGCTTATTTTGAAGATGACGGTAAAAGTGTTTTATTGAATAATCTTCACTCTCTACCTTATGGGACATCAGAACTTATTTGTCATCCGGGTTATGTAGATGAGTACTTAATAGATAACTGTTCCTGGACAACGGTTAGAGAAATAGAACTCTCCGTATTAAAAGACCCGGAGATAATGGATACAATAAACGAGTTAGGGATTAGGCTGATAAACTACCGTTATATATAAAGAAGTCTATAGCACCCAAAAAACGTAATTTATCTACCTAATTCAAAATATTTTTGCATAATTTATCATAGTAATGTTTAGTGCGAATTACTTTCAAATGTTTGTGTAATAATTCAAATAATCTGCATATCCTGTGTATAATTTGCCATTATTAGTTACATTAAAATAAACAAAGCAAATAAAAAAACCTACCGTAAATTCGGTAGATTCGGTATTCTTGATGGTGCCCGAGGCCGGGGTCGAACCGGCACGGCCTTTGGGGCCGCGGGATTTTAAGTCCCGTGCGTCTGCCTATTCCGCCACCCGGGCACGTTTTTAAGGTGTCCCTTTTCGCAAGAATAAGTGTATCAAATCTTGCTGTGTTTTGCAAGCTAAAGTTACATTGTTTAATTTTGAAAATAAATAAGCCCTTTAGTTTTACTAAAAAAGGCTTCATTTAATATGGAGGGCGGAACCGGACTCGAACCGGTGAGTGGTGGTTTTGCAGACCACAGCGTTAGCCACTTCGCCATCCGCCCAATATTTATTTCTGATGTACATGAGCTATTGTATCAACTATTAACATTTATCGCAAGTATTATCACTAGTTCTTTATAAATAAAGGCGTTACGCGGTAACGCCCGTTATTACTATGGAGCGGAAGACGAGATTCGAACTCGCGACCCTCGCCTTGGCAAGGCGATGCTCTACCACTGAGCCACTTCCGCCTAATAAATGGTGCCTCGGGGCGGAGTTGAACCACCGACACGCGGATTTTCAGTCCGCTGCTCTACCTGCTGAGCTACCGAGGCTTACAGCCTTTACATAAAAATATGGCGAAGCCGATGGGATTTGAACCCACGATCTTCGGCGTGACAGGCCGACATGTTAACCGCTACACCACGGCTCCGCAACGGATTTTATTATATCATCAGTAAAAATATTAGTCAATATAAACTGATATATTTTTCATAATTAGAAAAACAACCTCTATAGATAAAGTTAATGCGACCCCACCAAGGGAAAAGGGTTGCATTAACTTTGACCGCTCACCTTCATAAAAATAATTCCCCTGTTAAAGTTCAATTTATATAATATAATAATTTGATATGAAAAACTAGAAGGTACACACTCTATTCATCTTATATATTATTACAGCAAATGCTATACTGAAGAACAAATAGTAACATTTTCAGGAGTTGATTGTATGAAGTATTTAGTAATACTAGCTGATGGAATGGCAGATTATAATATACCTGATTTAGGGGATAAAACCCCACTGGAATATGCCTATACACCTAATATAGATAACCTGGCTCGTAATGCCGAAATAGGTCTGGTACAGACGATTCCGGCAGGCCTTCCACCTGGAAGTGATGTGGCTAATTTGGCTGTCATGGGCTATGACCCGCTTAAATATTATACCGGACGCTCACCCTTGGAGGCCGTAAGCCTGGGAGTAGAATTAGGTGATAATGACCTGGCATTAAGGTGCAATCTTGTTTCACTTTCAGATGAACCCGAATATAAGACTAAGTCTATGATAGACTACAGCGCCGGGGAAATTAGTTCCGAAGAAGCAAGGATTCTATTAGCAGAATTACAGTCCCGGTTAGGAGATAGTGATTTTAGTTTTCATGCAGGTATAAGCTACCGTCATCTATTAGTATGGCACAACGGATGTAGTAAAGAGCTAATACTTACTCCACCCCATGATATTTCTGACCGGATTGTGGGGGAATACCTGCCTCAGGGTAGAGGTAGTTCCCAATTATTTGATCTTATGCTTAAAAGTTATGAAATCCTAAAAAATCATCCGGTGAACCTTAACCGGTCTGAAAAGGGCCAAAAGCCAGCTAACTCGATATGGTTATGGGGGGAAGGTCGTCGTCCTTTTTTACCTAGCTTTAAGGATAAATATAACCTGAATGGATCAGTGGTCTGCGCTGTTGATCTTGTACGTGGTTTAGGTATTTGTGCTGGGTTGACTCCAGTCAGGGTAGAAGGAGCAACCGGAAGTGTGAAAACGAATTTTGCGGGTAAAGCCAGGGCAGCACTAGATGAATTGAAAAAGGGTCAAGATTTCGTTTATCTGCATATTGAATCACCTGACGAGGCCGGCCACCAGGGGAACTTAAAAAGCAAAATTTGGAGTATAGAGCAAGTTGATCAATATATATTAGGTCTATTGCTCAAAGAATTAGATGATTTTAGTCAGATTAGGGTTATGCTTTTACCTGATCACCCTACTCCTCTTTCCATTCGTACTCATAGCAGTGATCCGGTTCCTTTCCTTATATATGATAAAAATAAGCCGGTAAAAGGTGCAGGAAAATACGACGAAAAATCAGCCCAAAGGGGGATCTTTATCGCTAAGGGACATAATTTAATGGATCAATTTATCCGGGGATAAACCTCGGTATAGGAACAATACTAAAGTGATAATAGCAACATGTTGCTATTATCACTTTACCGGTGACTATTTAAGTTATGACTTTTGGATAATTCCATTAGAAAAAGGATGAAAGAACGTTACCTGTCACCTTGATTAAACTATATATTTAGAAATGATAATAAGGTCTTATCCATATCTTTTATAGTTGTTACTGTTTTATGCTTAATTGGAAGTTGGTTAAGGTTTTTTATCGACTTAGGTATACTAACCCCGGTTTCTACAGATAGAATCTCCAGGATAGAGAACTCATCTTTTCCGGATATAAGCTCAGGATTCAATAACGCCTGGGCTACGCTGCTGCCAAATTTAAAAGGACTGGCTGTAGATGCTATTACTGTACAATTACTATCGCCTGTTTGCATGAGGTATTTTTCATAGACGTTTACCGCCACCGCTGTATGTGGGTCTAGGAGATAGTTATATCCTTTCCAAATCGAAGCTATAGTAACTAGGGTTTGTTCGTCACTACAGTAATCCGACCAGAACATATCCTGTACTTGTTGACAGGTTATATCATCAACTTTGTATACCCCAGTATTCTGCAACTGTTCCATCCACTCGCTTACTTTTACATTATTATGATCAGTCAATTCGTAAAGCAGCCTCTCCAAATTTGAGGATATAAGTATATCCATGGAAGGAGATATGGTCTTTTCGAAACTTCGATTACGATCATAAATACCTGTCCTAATAAAATCAGTAAGAACATTATTTGAGTTAGCTGCACAGATTAAGCGCTTAATCGGCAACCCCATGCGACTAGCGTAATAAGCAGCAAGGATATTGCCAAAATTACCAGTAGGTACCACAATATTTATTGCTTCCCCAGCTTTTATTGCTCCCCGGCTCAATAAATCTACATATGCTGAGATATAGTATACGATTTGCGGTAATAATCTTCCCCAATTAATAGAATTAGCGGAAGTCATTCTCATGCTGTTCTGGGCAAGTTGGTTGATCACTTTTTGACTGGAAAAGATACTCTTAACCCCACTCTGGGCATCATCGAAATTACCAGTTACTCCAGCAACATAAACATTCTCACCTTCCTGGGTAACCATTTGCAATTCTTGAATTTCACTAACACCATTATGGGGATAAAATACGATGATCCTGGTTCCGGAAACGTCTTTAAAACCTTCCAGAGCAGCTTTACCAGTATCTCCCGAAGTTGCGACCAAGATAATAAACTCATTACTATCATCAAGCTTACGAGCACTAGTAGTTAAAAGCCGAGGCAGAATCTGCAGAGCCATATCTTTAAAGGCACAAGTTGGTCCATGCCATAACTCCTGAATATATAACCCATGATTAAGCTTAACTAATGGAGCTATATCTTTATGATCGAACTTTTGTTGATTATATGCTTCATATACACAACATTTTATTTCATCGATGGTAAAATTTTCTAAATATTGGTGTATAATATAATTAGCCCTTTCCTGATAGGTTAGAAGCTGCATTGATTTTATTATATCTATATTTATATGAGGAATAAGCTCAGGAACAAATAAACCTCCATCAGGAGAAATTCCTGTTGTTATAGCCTGAGCTGCATTAACTGAACTCTTTCCCCTACTACTTAAATATTGCAAAGAAAAACCCCCTTATGATACATTATGATCACTTATTATTCTATACTTATTACATTTAAGTTGCATACAAACTCATAGTATATTTTACTTTATTTATTACTTACAATTGTTATTAGAAAAAAGGTATATGTAAAAAAAGAATAATAAATTACTTTAATAGCTGTTAGGGAGGTATTTCTATTGGTTCAATTGATTGCAATAGTAATAATATTAATTCTAGTTAAGCTGTTATATGATGTTTATAAAGACCAAATATTAAAAACCTCTAAATCACGTCCTTCCTCAAAAAACGGATCAGTGATTGACCTGAGTAATGCTTGGATAGACCTTGAGTCTATGCCTTATACCCAACGTGATCATTTACTTGATAGTCAAGAGTTAAATATCTACAACATGCTTACGAATATATTGCCCAGCAAAAGCTATATTGTACTGCCCCGAGTAAGGCTAGCAGATTTTATTACTGTGCCTCCTCAGGCTAGTAATCGAGCTGAATACATTAATCAAATAAGTCAGAGGAGTATTGACATACTGATTTGCGAATCTGAAGAATTACGGCCAGTGGCAATTATTAATTTAGAAAATGACACTGGGGGTAAGAAAAAACAGCTAGCAAACCGTTTTACCCGCAAGGTAATTGACGCCGCGAAGTTACCTTTCCTAGATTTGAAAACGTCTTCCCCTCCATCAGAAACCGAATTAGCTAATCGGTTACGTCAACTTGGACTTTCTTTTTAATCTACCATACCATCCTTTTAAATTATTTATTAAGTCATATCTATATGTTAAAATATTCACATAGTTATTAGACACCATTTTTATGCCATTATATTTTAAACTATCAAATTTATAATACATATTAAATTTGATACAATGGTAGGGTATGCGAGTCTTGGACAATATTCTGTTAGCTATTTGAGGAGGTTATTTCTTGAACATACCCCTGACCGAATTACTTTTTTCATTCATCGGCGGTTTAGGATTATTTTTGTTTGGGCTTCGTTTTATGTCAGATGGCCTGCAAGCTGCTGCTGGTGATAAACTCAGAACTATTCTGGAGCATGGCACCAAAAATCCGATTAGAGGGCTTTTAACTGGTACTCTGGTTACCGGCTTAATTCAGAGTAGTAGTGCTACTACTGTACTTACCATAGGTTTAGTTAATGCCCATTTGCTCACTTTACGCCAGGCTATCGGGGTAATATTTGGGGCAAATATAGGTACTACTTTGACAGCTTATCTTATCGGTTTTAATTTACAAGATTATATCTTCCCTATTCTTGGTCTGGGAGCTCTAATATACTTATTTGCCAAAACTAGAAAACGCCGTTTGATAGGACAATCATTATTAGGTTTTGGTGTTCTTTTCTTAGGCTTGACAATTATGGGAGATGGGATGAAACCGCTTAAGGATATGCCGTTTTTTCTTAATCTTATGACAAGTATCGAAAACAATTCTATAATTGGTGTACTTTTCGGAATGCTTTTTACCTGTATAGTGCAAAGCAGCAGTGCTACAATAGGGGTTCTACAACAACTGGCTTACCAGGGTGCAGTTACCTATAACCAGGCGGTTCCAATTCTGTTCGGAGATAATATAGGTACTACTGTCACCGCACTTCTTGCCGCTATTGGGACTAGTGTTGCCGCCAGAAGAGCAGCCCTAACCCATTTTTTATTTAATCTAGTTGGAACCATTATTTTTCTTCCTCTTTTCTTATTGGGCATCTTTAAACCAATGGTAATATTAATAACTAATTATCTGTTTGTACTTATCCCTGGTTTTGCTGGTAATTGGGATAGTTTAAATATAAAATTGCAAATTGCCCAAACCCATGCTGTTTTTAATATAAGCAATGCCATAATTCATTTGCCCCTGGTAGCAGTACTTGCTTTAATTGTAACCAGATTAATACCCGAGCGGGAAGAGAAGTTTGAAGATCCCTACCAGCCCAAGTATATTGACCGAAGATTATTAAAAAATCCTTCTATGGCCTTATCTCAAGCCAAAAGAGAAACCTTAAGAATGGGTTATCTGGCACGAGATGCCTTTAATAATGCTATAGAATATTTTAATACCCACGAGCAATCATTAGTTACCAAAGGAGAAGCTTTGGAAAATGCCATTGACCGTTTAGAAAGAGAGATCACTGATTATGTAGTGCTGGCCTCTCGTAAGCAGTTATCCAAAGAGGAGTCCAAATACTCCTATATAATTCTTCAATCTTTAAATGACATTGAACGGATTGGTGATCACTGCGATAACATTATTGAACAAGGCACCTATGCTGCCAAAAACCAGGTAAACTTCTCAGGTGAAGCCCAATTGGAAATGGCTCAGATAATTGAGCTTACCAATAATACATTGCTTCTAACCTTTAGAGCATTGGAGAAACAAGATAAATCCACCGCTCAACAGGTGCTAATCTACGAGGGTATGATCGATGAAGCTCAGGCAACCTACCGTAAAGCACATATTCGAAGGTTAAACGAAGGAATTTGTAACGGTAATAATGGAGCTGTTTTCCTGGATATGCTGAACAACCTGGAAAGAATAGGCGACCACTGCTGTAATATTGCCCAATATGTTTTGGAAGAAGAATGATAAACCAATTAGCCGTCTGTGCCCTATAGCTTGCAGGTGTAGATAGGCTGGTACGCTTCAAATGTCTGACCCGCTTGATTTTTGCCAGTAATCGATCCTGCCGATATTCTTTTGCCAATGCATAACGTTAAAAGTTCTGCAAAACCAAATACACTATTAAAAGCAGCACTAAAAAGAGTACAATTAAAGTTACATATGTCACAAATAATAGATAAATAGGACCAATCATGAACAAGCATTGCGCTTGATGCGCTTGATATGATTGGTCCTCTATTTTGAGTATTATTTTTATGCTGCAGTATATACAAATTCATAAATCTTACGGCGATATTCACTTAGTAGTCTATCATCATAACTTTCAGGAAGTTCGCTCCATAGGGTATCCCTGATAAGTACAATATCGACTGCAGCCTGAGTATTATAATGCTACCCTAAAATTTCTACTATTTTTTGTAGTTGACAGCGATACAGCAAGGTGTTATATTATGTATATGCATAGTATGTTTAACATAGTATTGCTATGCATAATATGATTATAGGAGATGATATTATGCCACAACTGACTTTAAGAATTTCAGACGAAACATTAAAAAAACTTCAAGAATATGCAAATAAGCGAAACCTAACAGTAACCGATTATGTTTTATCAAAAGCTATACCTAACTACCTAGATGAAATCTTGACTGTTGATAAGGTTCTTGCTCAACTCTCAACCAAAAAAGCTGGCGATATTTTTTCACTAAAAGACCTCTTTTCTAAACAAGAATGGGAAAGTTTTTCTTCAGGAAGCAGGATTTCTACTGGAAGGTTATTTTTTCAAGCTTATAAGAAAAATGATTTCAATTTAAAAAGTTATATTGAATTTATAGGCAAAAACTCTGCTAATCTTGCTAACTATAAAAAACTTATTTAATTATACAATATGGAAAGTGAGGATATTAGAATGAATATATCATCTGTAAAAAAGGTTATTACTTTATTAAGATTAGCTGGTATCGATGTTACAACTGTTAACATAATTAAAGCGCTTACAGGAGGCTATCTTATAAATTTCGGTATTCCTCCTGCCCTCAGTAGCAATGCTCATGCCGGAAAATTTTTAAGGAAAAATTCCTCTGTTCTTGGTATTAGATATACTGGATCTAAAAAGGTTAAGTTAGGAAATTCATGGACTACTACTGCTGTTTGGGATTAAAATAAGCTAAAGCAAAACCGGTCAAATTAGAATACTTTGGCCGGTTTTGCCCTTACTTACTTATTTCCCCTATAGCTTATAGTCTACATCGGTATACTGTTCCTTAATTAAGTTAGTTGTCCTTTCATTGGACTGCAATCGAATGCAAAACTAAATAAAGGGGTGTTAAAATAAGCCCAGCATAAGGCCTTTAGAAAATAAGTTGAACGCTTTATAAGCCTAGATAGTTCGGAACTACAGGTATTATAGAGCGTTCTACAAAGACTCATTGCTAAATTTGAAGTTCCATGAGGGCGGCAAGATTGCGATTCGTTATTATAATCTTCGTACCCCTCATAAGGGGCATATAAATTTATTATATTAGATTCTATTTAACTTTTTCATGCTTTCTATAACTTCCAATGATGCGTCTGCAGGAACATAATTATATGTCTAAACTTTTCTATAATACAAGGCATTTAATACCCTTCGAAAAAAATGCACCCCTCGGGTACACAATTACCAAAATGCAGCAAACAAAACTGTTAACTTTTGACTAAAAACACCATGAAACTCAAAAAGCCCAGCAATGCTGGGCTTACCATTGTATCAAAGATTGAGTTATAAGATGGTCGGAGTGACTGGACTTGAACCAGCGGCCTCTACGTCCCCAACGTAGCGCTCATACCAAACTGAGCTACACCCCGACGCAATGAATATTTTACACCAGAAACATTGACAGCGTCAAGGGCTATAATGCCTTAAATAAATGATTGTTGTTCAGCTGTTATATCCGCTCTAGCTCAAATTTCCGATGTAATGCTTTTACAGCGCTTTCTACTCTATCTTCATCAATAATACACGATACTTTAATTTCTGAGGTACTGATCATCTGTATATTTATCTTTTCATCGGCTAGTGCCGTAAACATAGCGGCCGCAACTCCAGAATTGCTCTGCATACCAGCTCCTACAATCGAAACCTTAGCAACTTTATCACCATAAGACATCCCTGAAGCTCCGATCTGAGTTACTAGTTTTTCTACTATTGGTAATGCTAGAGGCAGATCATCACTGCAAATGGTAAAAGCTATATCATTATGTTCTTCCCGCATTGCACTCTGAATCACCATGTCTACATTCACACCTGCCCGAGCCAGTTCATTAAAAATTAGACTGGCTACACCAGGCTTATCGGGTACATCAAAGATACCTATTTTGGCACATTTTGTATCATGGGCTACCCCGGTAACAATTCTTTGTTGTTCCATATTTGCAACCTCCGTAATTATGGTCCCTTTTTGCATACTAAAACTACCACACACCTCAACGTTAACACCATACAGCATGGCAAATTCAACTGCCCGCGGCTGCATCACTACCGCTCCTAGACTAGCCATCTCCAGCATCTCTTCATAAGATATTACTGGTAGTTTCCGAGCATCTTTAATTATACGGGGATCTGCTGTATATACCCCATCAACATCTGTAAATATCATACAGCGCTCCGCCTTAAGACTTGCCGCCAGGGCAACCGCACTAGTATCAGAACCGCCACGACCCAAAGTGGTTATGTCGCCATCTGATGACAAACCTTGAAAACCAGCTATAACTACTATTTTCTGAGCACCTAATTCCTTTATAATACGCTCTGTATCTATACCGCAAATCTTAGCCTTGTTATAATTAGTATCACTTTTAACTCCTGCCTGCCATCCAGTCAGGGAAATTGCATTACACCCCATTTTGTTCAGGGTAAGAGCTAGCAATGCGGCTGATTGCTGCTCACCAGTAGCTAGCAAGGCATCCATTTCCCGTGGATTAAGCTTACCACCAATGGTATTAGCCATCTCTAATAGATCATCGGTAGTATCTCCCATAGCTGAAACTACAACAACTACATCGTTACCCTCGGCCTGCATCCCTTTAACCCGTGCGGCCACATTTTTTATCTTTTCAAGGTTGGAAACCGAGCTGCCCCCAAATTTACATACTATCAGTGCCAATTTGTCCACTCCTATTCCGGTTCACTGCCCTCTAACCTTATTACATTATCTATTGCTCCAACTATACTCATACCTTTAAGAGCAGTTAACGAATTGCGTAAATTCTGCTCTTGAACTTTATGGGTTATAAGTATCAATTCCGCCATGTCAACTTTACTAGTCTTTTGCAGTACTGTTGCTATGCTCACATTATTATTGCCGAAAACTTCAGCAATACCTGCCAGAACACCAGGACGATCTTTTACGGTCATACGTATATAGTATTTAGCTTCTAGTTCTTCAATCCCTAATATCGTTTTATTTTCATAACACATACAACCAATACGACCATTGGAATGACTTAAAAGATTGCGTCCAATCTCTATAATATCCCCTACCACTGCACTAGCAGTAGGCATTTTGCCTGCTCCCCGCCCAAAGTGCATAATTTCGCCGACAGCATCACCACGGACATAAACAGCATTAAATACGTCATTGACTGAGGCTAATGGGTGGCTAACCGGCAAAAAAGCGGGATGTACACGGGCCTGAATCTGCCTTTTTTCATCCTCTTTAGCAATTGCCAGGAGTTTAATAACATAGCCCAACTCCCGGGCATATTTGATATCTGCCGGGGTTATAGATGTAATCCCTTCTACATATACATCGTCCAAGGTTAAACGGCTGTTAAAAGCAATTGATGAAAGAATAGCAATTTTACGTGCTGCATCCAGTCCCTCCACATCAGCAGTAGGGTCAAATTCGGCATAACCCAGCTCTTGCGCTTCTGCTAAGACTTCATTAAACTCCCGATTTTCGCGACTCATTTTACTGAGGATATAGTTGGTAGTTCCGTTTAGTATTCCAATTACCTCCAGTATACGGTTCCCGGCGAGAGATTGTTTAAGGGGATAAATAATTGGAATTCCCCCACCTACACTTGCTTCAAAATAAAAATCAATTTTATTCTGTTGAGCTGTCGCAAAAATCTCCCTACCTTTTACGGCAATAAGATCCTTATTGGCAGTAACTACATGTTTCCCTGCTTTTATTGCGTTTATTATAAAGGAAAAGGCAGGATTAATACCGCCAATGAGCTCAACTATTATGCTAATGTCGGGATCATTTATTATTGTATTAAAATCTTCGGTTAAAATATTTTCTGGTATACCTAGTGCACGACATTTATTCAGGTCCTTTTCCAATATCCTTTTAATTGCAATCTGCTCACCGGTTCTTTTAGCAATAGCATCTGTATTCTTCTGAAGCAGTTCTATTACTCCTGAGCCAACCGTCCCGCAACCCAGTAGTCCAATGTTTATCATATATACCTCCCGAAATTAACTTTTTCTAAAAATAATAATCTCCCTCTGTGAATTCATTAACCGCTTCAGGGTTTATTCCCCTATAATTATTTATTTTTGGACATAAAAAAACCCTTTTGGGGTAGCATTGCATCTTAATAATTAGAATATTATATCATTTGTCATAATATATCGCAATCTCGTCTTTTTTCTAAAACTACATGATAAATGAATGATTAAGTCTTAAATAAGAGTATAAAACAAATACGATGCTGCGCACAGTATTTTAATAATAAATATCAATAAAAAGTCTGCCCTGTAAGAGCAGACTCTTGTTTTAGTTGTTCTATCTATTCCATTAGATTATTATACAGATTAAACCTCCACTACCGTCATTTACAATTCTCTGTAAGGTATCTTGTAACTTAACTTGGGCATTTTCAGGCATTCGATGGAGTTTGTTCTGTATACCTTCGCGTACCAGATCATGTAGTGATTTTCCAAAGATATTGGATTGCCATATTTTAGCAGGATCCTCCTCAAACTCATCGAGCATATAGCGCACTAATTCTTCGCACTGTTTTTCTGTGCCAATAATAGGCGTAATTTCTGTAGTTATATCTGCTCTAATAATATGAAGGGATGGAGCTTTAGCTTTTAATTTAACCCCAAAACGGCTTCCTTGTCGTATGAGTTCAGGTTCTTCCAAAAACATTTCCTCTAATCTGGGAGTTACAACCCCATAACCAGTTTCCCGTACCTCATCTAATGCCGAAGATACCTTGTCAAATTCCTTCTTAGCTATACTTAAGTCTTTCATTAGGCGCATAATGTCATGAGTACCTTCCACATTAAAACCGCTCACTTCACCTAAAGAGCGGTAGAATAGGCTTTCCGGTACAGTTACATCTATTGACGCAGTACCAGTTCCCAAGCTAATCTGTTCCAGGCTAACATAGCTTATGTTTTCCACATCTGATAGTTTTTCGATTGCATGATCAATATCACGAACTTTCCTAATTCCGTTGAGTATCTCTCTTATCGAGTCTTCCAGATTCTCTCGTAACCAAAACTCTTCATCAAGTTCATCAACCCAACGGGGAAGTTTAATATTGACTTCTTGAACTGGAAATTCATAAAGGACTTCCTCTAATACCCCTAGCATTTGATCTACCGACATTAGTGCGACATCAGTAGGAATAACACTAACCCCGTACTTTTCACTTAACTCTTCAGCTAAGTTCAGGGTTTCCCGGTCATAAGGACGGGTAGAATTAAGTATTATTATAAACGGTTTATTTAATTCTTTAAGCTCATTTACTACCCTTTCCTCCGGATCTTCATAGCTGCTCCTTTGAATATCGCTGACGCTGCCATCAGTAGTAATTACTACACCAATGGTGGAATGGTCAGCAATAACCTTCCTGGTTCCTATTTCGGCTGCTTCCTCGAAGGGAACCTCATAGTCAAACCAGGGAGTTCTTACCATACGAGGTTCTTCATCTTCTTCGTAACCCAGTGCACCTACGACTGAATATCCTACACAGTCAACCATTCTAACCTTTAAATTAATCCCGTTATTAGTATTGATTTCAACTGCTTCATTAGGCACAAATTTGGGCTCCGTAGTAGTAATTGTTCTCCCCGCACCGCTTTGAGGAAGCTCATCCTTGGCCCGTTCCCTTTCATAAACGTCTTTTATGTTTGGAATAACCATCATTTCCATGAATCTTTTAATAAAAGTCGATTTACCAGTTCTAACCGGACCAACTACCCCCAGATATATATCGCCGCCAGTTCTTTCAGCAATATCGTTTAAGATAACGTTTCCTTCCACTTGTCATTTTCCCTCCCTTGGATTTAACTTTAAGGCACCTTCCTCCAATATATGGATACCCTTTACCATGGCCCTCTATAACACTATAAGTATATTTATCAAATTCAGGTAATATAACCAGAAAACAAAAAAAGTGTGTATTTAATCACACTTTTTTAATGACTTACCACCCTTTTATAGGAAACGCTATTTCCTCTAATTCATGTTTCTTTTTCCTCTTCATTAAAGATATCACTGTATCTCGAGCTGATTTGCCCTCGTAAAGAATACCATAACAGGCCTCACTTATAGGCATTTCCACTCCTATCTTATCTGCAATCTTTTTAACTACCTTTACAGTATAGGCACCTTCTACCACCATCCCAATTTCTCGAAAAGCCTCTTTTAAACTTAATCCCTGCCCTATTAGCTCACCTGCCCGGCGATTACGCGAGTATTTACTGCCACAGGTTACGACTAAATCTCCCATACCACTAAGACCTGAAAAGGTTCGGTAATCTCCTCCCATTGCTCCCCCTATGCGGGTTATCTCTGTAAGCCCCCGGGTCATCAAAGCTGCCCTGGTATTGTCTCCATATCCCAATCCATCAGCCATACCAGTTGCCAGTGCTATAATGTTTTTAAGTGCACCACCCAATTCAACTCCAGCAACATCTGGATTGGTATACACCCTAAATACCGGTGACATATAGGTATCCTGAACTATAAAAGCTGTATTCTTATTAAAAGCAGCTACACTTACAACAGTAGGAACTTTACGCGCTACTTCCTCAGCATGGCTGGGCCCGGACAAGACTGCATAACGTTCTAACATTTCCTTTCCCAAGACATCTTCAACTACCTGGCTCATTCGCATACCTGTTTCTATCTCGATTCCCTTAGCAGTATTTACTAATGTTGCTCTATCGTTCAAGTACGGTTTTATGCTATTTAGGACAGATCTTAGAGCTTGCGAAGGTACAGCCAGTACAATAAGCCCGGCGCCCTCTAGCGTAGACGAAAGATCACTTAAAACCTTAATATTAGGAGGAAGAAATGCTCCAGGCAAAAATCTTTTATTCTCCCTTTTATTTATCATTGATTCCAGACCATCTTCAATTCTTCCCCAAAGAGCTAGCTGCTTGGTATTAGCACTTAGTAATATGGCTTGAGCTGTCCCCCAGCTACCTGCTCCTAAAACTGCTATTTTATTCAAAATTTTCTCTCCCTCACCATACATTATTTAATAGCGCTGCCAACTTTGGTCTCATTACCCTGTCTAAGTCTTATAATATTAACCCGATGACGGAATAATACAATTACTGCCATTAATACACTTAATACAACGTACGGCCAGGGATAATTAAATATGTAAGAAGCAAACGGTACAGTTAAAGCAGCCAGGATTGAGCCTAAGGAAACATACCGGCTTAATAATATTGTTAATACAAATATAGCAAGTAGAAGGATGCCTACCTTGGGCATTAGAAAGAATATTGCGCCACCAGCAGTAGCTACCGCTTTCCCTCCTTTAAATTTTAAATAAATAGGAAAACAGTGCCCTATAATTGCTGCCAGTGAACATACTGCAGCCATTATTACCCCGCCTAGGGTTAAACCTAACCAGGCAGCAAATACTCCCTTAAGCAAGTCCCCGATTAATGCCAATAATGCTGCCTTTATCCCCGAGGTGCGAAGCACATTAGTTGTTCCAACATTACCACTTCCCCGGATACGCACATCAGTTTTAGCTAAAATCCGTGCAGAAATATAGGAAAAGGGAATAGCTCCTATAAGATAACAGACTAATACTATTAAAATCTCTCTCATACTAACTCTCCCAACTATAGAATTATTTTTATGTTTTCTGTTTTTATGTATCTTCTTTTCCGCTTTTTTGCCTAATAATTAAGCGTATTGGAGAACCTTCAAACCCAAAGTTTTGACGTAATACATTTTCAATATAGCGCAAATAGGAAAAGTGTACTTTATCAGGCTGGTTAGCGAAAAGAACAAAGGTAGGAGGTGCTGTTCGTACTTGGGTAGTATAAAAAATTTTAACTTTTTTTGCTCCGCCCCCGGGCAGGGGATTTAGCATCATTGCCTCATTAATAACCCGATTTAATTCCGCTGTATTAATTCTCCGGTTATGCTGTTCGGCCACAAAATCAACCAGTTCCAAAACTTTAAAAATCCTTCTCTTGGTCAGGGCAGACACATACATTATAGGCGCATAAGCCAGAAATTTTAGATCTTCCCTGATATCTTTATCAAATTTATTCATGGTATGTTCATCTTTTTCAACTAAGTCCCATTTGTTAACTACTATTATATTGGCTTTACCTGCAGCATGAGCATAGCCAGCAATTTTTTGATCCTGATCATTAACTCCAACAGTAGCGTCAAGCATCACTAAGACTACATCAGCCCGCTCAATACTTTTTAATGCTCGAATTACGCTGTATTTCTCTGTAGCTTCTGTAATACGAGACTTTTTTCTGATCCCAGCTGTATCAATTAAAATATAGTCATTTCCGTTATATTTAAAAGGTGTATCTATTGCATCTCTCGTGGTACCAGGAATATCGCTGACAATCACCCTATGCTCACCTAAAAAAGCATTTACCAGTGAAGATTTACCAACATTTGGACGACCTATAATAGCAACTTTGATAGCATTATCATCTTTTTCATGAAATTCTACTGCAGCAAAGCGGGATATTACCTGATCTAAAAGATCATTAGTATTTAAACCATGTATTGCTGAAATCGGGATAGGATCACCCAGTCCTAATTGGTAAAATTCATAAAAATCAAGCTGTTGCTTAAAGTCTTCTACTTTATTAGCGGCTAATATAACCGGCTTAGATGAACGACGCAACATATTAGCTAATTGCTCATCCTCGGTACTTATCCCTTCCCTGGCATCAACTACAAATATAATTACATCAGCTTCTTCTATAGCAATTTCAGCCTGCCATCTAACCTCACGGGCAAAGGTATCATCTTCCCCAAAACGAATACCGCCAGTATCAATAATAATAAATTCCCGGCCAGCCCAATCGCAATTATCATAGAGCCGGTCCCGGGTTACCCCAGGAATATTTTCAACTATTGCTTTTCTTTGGCCTATTAAATGATTAAATAAGGTGGATTTTCCTACATTAGGCCGTCCTACTATGGCTACTACTGGTTTCGCCATTTTCACTCCTCCGTTTTATATATAATAGAAACAGGCTCACCTTCACTTATAAAACTGGTTTTAGGATAATAGCTTCTATTAATGATCTTGCACTACTATTAACCGTTAGTATATCGCTACCAGTGTTCTGGCGAATTTCTTCAAGGCTTATATCATCTAATAAAATATCATAGCCTTCTTTAAAAATTATTTCAGGTAAAATTACTCGCTTACCCTGGTAATTTTGCGCTAATGTATTTATTATATCCCTACCAGTAAGTAAGCCAGTAACACTAACATTACCTCCAAAAAAATGATTCTCAACCGGAATTAGACTAACATTTAAACCTTCAATTTGATTAAGCCGCTTAATAACAACCTCCAATACTGGCATAGCTGACAAACCAGTGACAATATACGCCTCATTGTGGTTTACTTTATCGGGAAGTGATCTTTCCAATAAAGCAAACTCATCCAAGAACATCCGAGCAAGCCCTATGCCATTTTCAATCTGGCAATAATCATCATAATAACTAGCAGGCGGGAAATCCAGACCTGCTTTAATGTAAAACTCATCAGCAAGGTAAGTAAAACCTATATTTTTCCTCTTTCTATATTGTACTTGATACTTATTTATTAGTTCTATTAATTGACGGCTCTGTTCTTGGGAGAATATATTTAATTCACTTAGTTTAGCCCTAAAACGGGTAAGTCCTACCGGAACAATTCCTAATGACTGCACGCAAGGGTATTCCGCTAGTTCTTCTATACTCTGTTTTAAAAAAACTCCATCATTAAGCCCGGGGCATAAAACTATCTGGGTATGTATCTTTATGCCAGCATCAGATAAGCGCTGTAAATCTTTCCGAATATCAGCAGCCTTTTTATTTCCTAAAATTTTAGTTCTTAGTTCGGGATCTATACTATGTATAGAAACATACAGTGGGCTTAGATGCATTGAAATAATTTTTTGCCAATCCTTTTCCTGCAGATTAGTTAGAGTAATAAAGTTGCCATATAAAAAAGAATAGCGATAATCATCATCTTTAATATAAAGACTTTTGCGCATTCCTGGCGGGAGCTGGTCAACAAAACAGAAAAGACATCGATTCTTACATGACTTCATCTGATCAAATATAATGTTATCGAATACTAATCCTAGGTCTTCATCCCAATCTTTATCTATCTCTACTGACCATAAGTCGCTATTAGCCTTAATAACTTCAAGTACTACATAATCATCATGAGCATAGAATTGATAATCAATAATGTCGCGAATCTCTGCACCATTTATTGAAACTAAAACATCTCCGGCTTCAATATCCATTTCATTAGCTATACTGCCCTTAACTACATCCCTAATAATCGCGCTCACACTGGTCCTCCTGCTGGTGCATACTATTATAGTACAAACATTATCTAATAAAACCAGCCTAACCGCAAGTTAATTACGGGCGCTTAGCTAATAAGAGTAATTTGAATTCTTCAATATTTTTGTAAATAGATGACAATTGACTTTTAATTAATACCCCTGCAACTATTTTGCTTAAAAGGGTTGCCCCAACTGGAAAAAAGCTTATTAGTCTAATTAACTTATCACCATATATCGATAATGGTATTGTTATTAGATCGTTAGTGGCATAGCCCATAATTGCAACTAAATCCTCTATCGATTTTTGCGCCATAGGAATATCACTGCCAACTCCTAAACTATATACCTTATTACCTTTTATGTCCTGACCTATATATATAGGAAAACCTTGAGATTCCAGTTGTAGATCAGCATAACTGTCAAGGTTATAATATTTTTCTTCATTTAATCGATCAAGATAAATATTTGCTGCTACCAATGCATGATGTACTCCAGTTGTGCCAAGAAAAATTAAATTCATAATCCTATACCGTATTCATAATCTTTAAACGAGTTATATCAACTAAATTAACTAATTCCATGAATGCACTTTGGCTGCCGCGTACTAGTACTGGCCTACCCAATGAGATTATTCCTATTTTGCGGGAGCTAAAGCCCCCAATTTTCATAGCCCAATTAACCCGGTTCATACAGTTTACGGTTATTAATTGATCCTTGCAGCCTAAAATATCGGCAATACCCATTAAAATATTGGAATAACGATCACCCATACCTTTTTTTCCTAAAACATAAACTTCATTACGGTATTCATCAACACCCATGAAACGAATTGAGCCAAAGTCGGTATTTGTTGTTTTATCATAGTAAGGGATAGCCATAAGCTCATCTCTAGTTGGTATTCTATTTTTGGGAAGAAGCCCGAGATGTAATGCCGCAGCAATTACAGATGAATGGGAACCCCCATAACAATGGTATATTATTTTCATGTTGCCACCCCTTTACGCAAATAAAAAGAAGCTTTACTAAAAACAATTAATGCCGACAAATAAAATAAACGCCGTTTTCCAAGTCGTGAACTATACCACCAAGAACTCTTGCTAATAAAAGACTTATTTTTTCCTGTTCTTGTTGGTCTTTAGCCAGGAAAATAGGACATCCGCCTGGTACTATTTTATTGGCCTCGACGGTTATTATGGCAAGTATATAGTTTGAAACTGAAGTATCCATTAATCTGCTGCCTTTCTACCGAAATAACTTTTTAAGGTTGTACCCTGACTTGATTCCAGAACCGGGACTTTCCTGATTATTTCCATTAAATAATCTAGATCAGGTTCATTGGCTAACAAGAAAAACACCAAATCACCTTTATCAAGGTTTTTTCTTATCATAGGTATTAGTTCAGTTTCATTTATGTCAACCTTACTACCCAGAATCGAAGCTACATCGTAAATAATAGCCATACGTTGTCCAGGAGAATCTAAAGTAAGACGAGCATTATCATTTTTAGGTTTTATTATTACCCCCATTCCTTCTTCCAGGATTTTTTTCCTGGTATCGGCTAAGCCAACATTCATTATGACAACTTCATTTACCTTTAATAAAGACCCATCAAAATACACCTTTCCAACAACTATTTCTGCTATATCACCTACATAAGAGCCACTCATTAAAAGTACAGATAAGGTAATAGCAATGACAGCTGCTATTATCCCATATTGCCATCCAATCCAATAAGTTACTGCACTGCTGACAAGAGATACCGCTATTACCAGGTAATTACGAGCCTCAAATACCCGAGCTATCCCTTCGATATAATCACTGCCCCGTCGTATAAGTTTGGTCTCTTCTAAACGATTAAGGCTTTCCCGTTCCATATTACGAACATCACGAAATTGTTGCGCAGCTAAAACTAAAAACGTAACTGCAACATAATCGGGCTTGGCTATAGCAGGTATGGCTACAGCTCCAAGACTAGCAGCAATAAAACCAACCGCTAGGTGATTAAGCTGACCATGGGGATATGTTGGATAGTGACGATAATCACTACGTAACATAACCCACCGGTCAATAAAACCAGCCGCAATACCTATAAATATCGCTACTATATATTTTTCCATAATCACCTGCTAGTACTACCTCGGTTTAGCAGATAAAAACCTCCTCCAGCAGCAGCCACAACAACCAGTATTATCAATATGGTTGTTCCTGCTCCCTGACTTTCCTTAGACAAGGGTTTTCCCGCAGGTTCACCTGAAGGAGTAATTCCCATAATTGTAGGTAGTACATCAGCGAAAAGCGTTATTCCTTCCTCAGCATCAGATTTTGGATTGGTGTGTGATCCTACTTCTATTAATATAGACCGGGGGCTGAGATCTTGATTAAAATCCCCTTTGCCTAAAAAAATACCATTGGATAACCCTGGCCTCTTCGCATCCATTGCGGCCTTAATTTTCTTAGCAAATTCCAGGTTAGTCTTCATATTAGGATTTTCTCTTCCTACCACCAACTTAACTTTAGTTGCGTCTTTTCCTTTAACCGTAGTGCTGTATTGTTCTGCTGGCACTGCATCACGATGTATATCTAAAATTATGTCTGGTCTTTGTTTTAATAGATTAAGAGCTGTTTTTCGCGAACGGTTATAGGCATTGACATCATGAGGATTATGGTTATTTTCATTGTATATTACATTGAAACCCATTTTTTCTAGACGTTCTTTTAAAACTTGTCCGACATCATAAATACCGCCTTTACCATTTACACTTTCAGTCCCATCACCAACAATATATGACTCATCACTATGAGTATGGTAAAGTGCTATGGTAGGTTTTTTATTAGCTTGGGCCGGTACCGGTACTACCTCAATATTACCTAACAAAGCATTTTGCTTTGAATCTAGAGCTATGTCCGGCATTATTTCTTTACCTTGATAGGAACAACGAGCCATATTCCCAACTATTTCTATTACTTGATAACGTGAATTATCAGCACTAATATATTCATCACCTTTGTGTACTCTCATGCCTGTCTGGTGAATAATATTGTTATTTTCATCTACCAATGTGAAGTATGACCCAATGGGCATATCAGCAGATACTTCTAACGCAATACCTGTAATAAATAAAATAGATAATAAAACTATTAAATTTCTAAACATAAATGGTTTAACCACGTCTATCTCTCCCATCTTCTGATTTTTCTAACTTATTCAGGTTGTTATTTTCCTCGTCTTTAGTTATATCTTCTTCTCCTTGCTGGTTGCTCAAAGGCTTGTGAGCAGGTTCTGGTTCTCTTAGATTTTTTACCAGCTCTTCTGGCCTTCCTTCAATCTTAGGCCCTCCTTGGATTTTTTCCAGAGTTTCTCCAATAACTTCAGCCAATAAGACTGCAAGTATGCCGGCGAGTACCAAAGAGTCGAAAGCTCCAGCCCCACCTATATGAACAATTCCTGGTTGTCCGGTTCGCACTAAATAATAATACTGCCCTAGATCAAGGGATAAAACACCTATAACCGCGGCAAAAAATGATCCACGACGGGATCTGCCAGCTAAATAGCCTACAATACCTGCAATCAGAGGATAAATATATAGAGGATCGATAAACATATTCTCGGGCTCGGCACCTAGAAATCGACCACCCAAAAAAAGTACGAGACCTGTCACTACAGCTGCAATAATAGCCCTTATTTTCTCATAAGATGTACCTGCTCCTATTAGGACATATAAGGCAAGGCCTACTATTATAATGCCGCCCAGATTTATCACTATTCTCGGGCCTAAGGGAATATCAATAAAACTACCAATGATCGTTGCCGCTATAAGAGCTAGGGCTGCTTTATCACTTAATCTGAGCTTATCCAACATCCGATGTGCTACCCCGAAATAGATTAGTATAGATATAACTACGAGAGCTATTAAACCAAAGGGAAAATTGGCCATTTTATTCATCCTTCCTTATGTTTTATCTTTAAATATTTTTCCCCCTTGCTTTTTAGATTATGTAAATAATAAAGCCACCTAATGAGGTGGCTTAACCAAAATTATTAAGATATAAAATAATTTAAAATATAGCATTATGTAATTATCAAAGGATTTTGATCTTTTTATGCTTTAGACCATAAACGCAGGTCAACGTTACGAGCCTTAAGCCATTGTGCAGTATCCCCCATAATGATTAGTGGTTTGGCTCGAAGTTCCGCAGAATCTTTTGCTCCGCACATAACATAAACAGCCTTAAGCCGGTATAAAAAGTCACATATAAAACGATCAAGTGCATCTATACCATCACTTAAAAGAATTTTTAAAAAATGACCTGCTATCCCTACCATATTGGCTCCCATGGCTAAACATTTTGCCACTTCTACCGCAGATCTAATTCCCCCCGATGCCATAATGGTTATAGGTAAAACACATGCTACTATTTCAGCTAAACTTACCGCTGTAGGTATGCCCCAACTATCTAGTTCTCCTTGGAACAATCCGCCTCTTTTATCTTCAATAGCAATAAAATTAGTGCCTCCTTGACCTCCAATGTCAAATACCCTAACCCCAACCTGGTATAACTGCTGCACACTTTCTCGACTAAGACCGAACCCAACTTCTTTAGCTATTACCGGAACCTCACTATCGTTTACTATCTTAGCAACTTTATCGACTATACCCCGAAAACAACGTTCACCTTCAGGCATAGCAAGTTCTTGCGGTACATTTAAGTGTAGCTGAATTGCATCAGCAGCTATCATATTAACCGCTTCTCTAGCAGCATTAGTTCCGGTACCAGCACCCAAATTAGCTATAACCACACCTTCAGGATTATAATCCCGGACTATAGAAAAACTTTCCACCCGGTTAGGGTTTTCTAGTGCGATAGTTTGTGAACCTACCGCCATAGCCAACCCATATTTACGGCATACAATTGCCAAATCACGGTTAATGCTTTTTGCCTGGTCATTTCCGCCAGTAAGGGCATTTATTATTAGAGGAAATTGAAGCTTCTTACCCCATAATTCTTGGCTTAAATCTATCTCTTCTAAATCAAGCTCGGGTAATGAACAATTAAGCAGGCGAATATCTTCCAATCCTGTTGTACTTGGTCCATCTGGCATTTTCCGCGCTATACGAATATGCTCTATTTTGCGTTGACCTCTTATTATAATAACCTCCCTGCGATATCCTCAGCTTGTTTAAGTGCTTGGGGATCATTAACATTAAAAAATAGGTCCCTGACTGCACCATATTTATTAAGTTCATTCTCTTTAATTACCAGGGTATCTAATTCACAAAATATACGGGTTAATTTTAATTTGCCATTATTAACACAATCGGAAAAGACGGGTAAACAACTCCGGCTATATGCTGCTGCCAGGGGCTGTAAAAAAAAGTTTACCTCAGGTATAACACTATCATGTCCTTGCAGTCTGGTCAGCATATAATTAACAAGATTCATATCCATAAAAGGTACATCACAGCCAAGTATAAATATTTTATCATAACTAGCATTAACTAGTGCAGAATGTATCCCGCCTACCGGTCCACGATTAGGATATATATCTTTATAAATCGGCAAATTATAATTGATGAAAAGCTCAGGCTCATTGCTTATGATAATCGTTTCCTTAAAATAGGTCTTGAATTTGTCGATTATTATTTCAATACAAGCTTTTCCTGCAATTCTTGCAAAAGCTTTGTTAAATTTCATGCGGGTACTTTTCCCACCAGCCATAATTACACCACTCGATTTCAAATTAACACCCCATACTATAAAAAAGGCTGCCTACGGCAGCCTAATATTTAAAGCTTCATCTACTTTTGGTTTCAGCACTGCAGCCCTGGCAACCTCTAGGTTCCGGCCTGATTTTTCCCCCAGTGTTAAATTGGGCTAGCAATTGTTTTACATCCTGAGAGTTACACTTAGGACATTTAACTTTGTTTTTTTCGCTATTAGAAATCATAAGGTCAAATTTATTGCCACAATTAGAGCAGGCAAAATCAAAAATTGGCATCTAAACCACCCCAGATTTAATTATTGTGCTCCAACCTCATCTTGATTATCCATATATTCCTTGTAATCGTTTATCTCCTGCTCTTTTTGAGCCTGTTTAATAGATAACCCAATTCGTTTTTCTTCAGGGTCAATGCTAATTATCTTGACATTTATTTTTTGGTTAACACTAACCACATCTTCTGGTTTTTCTACACGATAATTAGCCATCTGGGAAATGTGAACAAGTCCATCTACTCCCGGATCAAGCTCTACAAACGCACCAAAAGGAGCAATTCTTACTACAGTACCTTCAACAATATCATTCTCATGGTATTTCTCTTGGGCTATCTCCCAGGGACTTTTGAGGAGCTTTTTACGGCTTAATGAAACCCTTTCTTTCTCCCTATCCAATGCTAAAACATAAACCTCAATTTCATCACCTTCACTCATAACTTCTGAAGGATGCTCAATTCTACGATGTTCGATTTCAGACACATGTAGTAAACCTTCAAACCCACCTAAATCAATAAAAGCTCCATAGTCAACAATACGCTTTACTTTTCCCAGACGGGTCTGCCCTTCCTCAAGGCTATTCCAGAACTCTTTTTTAAGAATTGCTTTCTCTTCAGCAACCAATTCTTTACGGGAAAGGACTATTTGAGAACCCCTTCTTTTATTACGGTTAAACTCAATTATTTTGAAACGTAGGGTTTGCCCGACATATTGCTCCAGGTTTCTAACATAGCCATCTTCAACGTGAGATGCAGGTAGAAAAGCAATCATGCCTACATCTACTAATAAACCGCCCTTGACCATTCCGGTCACTTTACCTTCAATTATTCTAGCTTCTTGGTAATCTTCTTCTAATTTATTTAAAACCTTTTGGGTATCAACTTTTTTCTTAGATAACAGTATTGTACCGTCATCATCCCATTTAAGAACCATTACTTCAATTTCATCACCTACGTTTATCAGATCTTTTGCGGACTCCGCATCCTTTAAAGACATTTCCCGGAGTGGAATAATTCCCTCCGACTTGCCTCCAACATCAACCATTACCTCATCATCCTGGACCTGAATAACAGTACCTTTTATGATATCTCCACGACCGGGAGTTTCAAAGTCTGCCATCTCCGCTTCTAATTTTGCAAATGATTCTTCATTGCTTGCAGGCTCCTGTTCCAATCCCTGCTGATACTTTTCCTCCAACTCTGTCATCTTATCCAATACCTCCTTAATTATCCAGTCCGGGGTTGAAGCTCCTGCAGTAATACCTACCTTGGATACTCCTTTAAAACAATTAGCCGGGATAGCAGATACGTCCCTTACTTGTAATGTCTTAACCCCAGTATTTTGGCACTCCCTGGTAAGAGTCGCTGTATTTGAACTTTTTGGGTCTCCCAGAACTAGCATCAAATCTACCGTCTCACACATTTCGCGAGCAGCCTGTTGCCTATTCCGAGTGGCCGCACAGATGGTGTTAAAAATACGTATTTCTGAGGCAACGGGTATTAATGCAGCAGCAATGGCATAAAAGTCGTTTTCATTTTTAGTAGTTTGTGAAACTACCGCTAATTTCTTTACGACTTGCTGTTGACATGCTTCTTCTTTAGTGGCGATTACCCTAGCCTGATAATTACACCATCCTAAAATTGCTTTTACCTCAGGATGGTTGGCATCGCCAAAAATTACTATTTCATACCCTTCACCTCGTAATGACGCTACTATTTCATGTATTCGCTTAACTAGCGGACAGGTAGCATCTATAATGCTAAAACCCTTTTCCCGCGCCTCTTTTATAATCTCCGGCGGTACACCATGTGATCTAATAATTACGCCAGTATTCCCTCCTGCAGGAATTTCGTCAAGCTCATCAACAGCTTCTACACCTTTTTCTTTTAAGAAGGCTGTTACTGAGTCATTATGAACCAAGGGCCCAAGGCTATACCATGCCCCCTTTTGATTAGCTGTATTTAATGCTAATTCAAAAGCTCTCTTAACACCAGCACAAAACCCTGCATTATGGGCTAGCTGTATTTGCACAATACTAACACCCCGCCAAAAAGCTAATATTTTATTTCCGTATTAAGATATCTAAATCCTTCTTTATTTGTCAAAAAGAAGAGTAATTTCTTTCATAATCTGTTTACTTACCTCTTCCAGCATAGCAGAATTTATCTTCTGATTGCGGTATTGTTCCAGATTTATCGGTTCACCAAATCTTACTTTAAAAGGTTGTAACCACCCAATAGGCAAGTCTTTTTCGGTTCCAATACATGCTACAGGTACTACTTGGGCACCGGTCTTTAGCGCCAGCATTGCTGCTCCAGAATAAATCTGAGAATTAGGATTAACTTTTTTACGGGCACCCTCAGGAAAAATCCCCAGAACTTTACCATCACGCAGAAGCTTAATTGCCTTTTCAATAGCCCTGCGGTCGGCTACTCCTCTTTTAACCGGGAATGCATTCAAACTTGTTAATAATTTGCCCATAAATCTATTATTAAACAACTCAAATTTAGCCATAAAATGTATGGGACGTTTTAATGCTACCCCAATAATTACAGGATCCCAGTTACTTACGTGATTAGCAGCTAAAATAATTGACCCATTCACTGGAACTTTATTAATTCCTTCTTTTTTTAGCCCTAACAAAATTAGCAACATCCCAACAACACAGCGGGCAAAACTATAAAACATACTTTTCTCCCTGGATAATTTTTAACATGTGTTGTAAGACCTGTTCAAGACTCATATCACTTGTATCAATAACTATGGATTCAGGTAATATTTTTAATGCACCCGTTTTTCTTTGGGAGTCACTTTGGTCACGCTCACGTATTTCGTTTAATACAGCTTGGTAATCAACAATATTCCCGTTTTGGGCAAACTCTTCCGCTCTTCTTCGGGCTCGTTCCTCCAGACTAGCAGTGAGAAAAAATTTATATTGGGCATCGGGCAATACACATTCCCCAATATCACGCCCATCCATAACTACAGGCATATTGTTAGCCATATCTTGTTGCTTTTTTACCATTATTTTGCGAATAGAAGGGTGAGAAGCAACAGTGGAAACCAGGGCATTTACTTGCGGCAGGCGTATAAAAGCTGATAAATCTTCACCATTACATAACACTTTATGCTGCCCTGAATTATTTTCGAAATGAATCTTTATGCTGTGAGCTAGTTGTTTTAAAGCGGTTTCACAGGTGACTTGAATACCTTTCTGCAATGCTTTCCATGTTAGTACCCGGTACATAGCTCCGGTATCTATATATACATAACCAAGTTCTTCGGCTAATTTCTTGGCAATGGTACTTTTTCCTGCACCAGCCGGCCCATCAATAGCAATCTTCATACCTATCCACCTACAAGTAATATATTAATTGTAGCATACCTCTGCTTAAGGTAAAAGCCGAAAGTAAACTTGATTTTATAAATTATAATAATTATTTGTTTTTACCCTATCCTATGCAAGATATCCCAAAACATAGGGAAGGAGATATTTACTACTGAAGTGTTGTCAATAATAGTTTCTTCCTGAGCTGCAAGTCCAGCTATCGCCAAGCTCATTGCTATGCGATGGTCACCATGACTACTTACCCGACATCCTGCAAAGGGAACCCCCTTACCTTTAATTACGAAGCCATCCTCTAGTTCTTCTATGATTACTCCCATTTTATTGAGCTCTGTACATATTGCAGCAATTCGGTCAGTTTCCTTAACCCTTAATTCTTCTGCCCCTCTAACAACCGATTCACCTTCGGCAGCAGCCATTGCTACAGCTAAAATAGGTATTTCGTCTATAAGGCGAGGTATTAATTCACCCTGAACATTTGCCGCTTTTAAGGGAGATGATGAAACAATAATATCGGCTATAGGTTCGCCCCCTATTTGGCGCTGATTCTCTATTTTTATTCCTCCTCCCATTTTTTGTAATACTTCAATGATTCCTGCCCTAGTTGGATTTATCCCTACATCACTTATTTTCAACTCGGAATTTGGAATAATGGAAGCAGCGACAATACCCCCAGCAGCGGAAGAAATGTCTCCCGGTACTAAAAAATCCTGGGGACTTAATTCTTTCCCAGGGTATAGTCGTACTCCCAGCTCATCTACCTGAATAGAACCCCCCATGGCTTTAAGCATATTTTCGGTGTGATCACGGGATTTCTTCGATTCTATTATTTCGCTAACCCCTTGGGCATTTAAAGCTGCCAGTAGTATAGCTGATTTAACCTGAGCGCTAGGTACGGGTAGTTTATATTTGATACCTTTTAGGTTATGCCCTTTGATAGCTAAAGGCAAATAATTCCCTCCATGTCGTCCCATGATTTGGGCGCCCATTAGCTCTAAGGGCTCAACTACACGTTTCATAGGCCTTTGATTTAAGGAATTATCGCCATTTAGAACTGAGAAAAAGGGTAAACCTGCAAGTATCCCGGTCAGCAAACGGGTGGTAGTCCCGGAATTGCCACAATATAGAACTGATTCGGGTTCTTTTAATCCCTGTAAACCGCGGCCTTTTATAATTAACTCTGCCCCGGTTTTCTTAATATTCACTGCCATACTTCTCATGCAATTACAGGTAGATAAGGTATCCTCAGCCTCGAGGAAATTCCTTACTACACTTTCTCCCTGAGCTAGTGCCGATAACATCACAGCTCGATGAGATATGGACTTATCAGCAGCTACCGTTATTTCTCCCTTAATTTGCTTTGCTTTGCGAATAACCATACTGTCCATGTTATTAGTCCCCCTAATCGCTTTTTGTCCCTAATAAACCTTCTAATAATCTTTATCATTTGACCCAAGCTTTAATATCACATGATAATAGTGCTTTAACGGCTGTTTCTGCATCTTCTAACGAAGGTACTCCCAGACGTATGGTTCCGCCATCACCTTCCCTGACTCGTAATATCTCAATATCCACTATGTTTATACTATATCGGCTAAGAATGGAACCTAACATACCAATAATGCCAGGCAGATCAGGTACTATACAAATAATATCTGAAAAACCAGGAATTAAACCATGTCTCACCTTAGGTATACGATCCCTAATTGTTTTGGCTAAAGTCAGCTTATTATAGAGTGAAGCAGTATTACCTGACTCTAGAGCCATTTTTATATCTTTTAATTCATTCATAAATTCATCAAACTTAGTGAGAAGTATATCCCTATTTGAAAAAAGTATATCTTCCCAAAGTTCAGGAGTAGATGAAGCTATGCGAGTACTGTCCCTAAATCCTCCGGCTGCCAATAATAACTCATCTTCACGCCCAGCAGTAAGATTAACTAATGCTACCGCTGCTATATGCGGGATGTGACTAATAGCCGCTACCACTCTATCATGTATAGAATCTTCCATAATTTTAATACGAGCACCGGTAGACGATAATAAATCATTTAGATATTTAATTATATGTTCAGGAACATTATGCCCTGGAGTTAAAACATATACCGCATTTTCGAAAAGATAACGATCAGCACCATTGATACCCTTAATCTCTGCTCCGGCCATAGGGTGCCCTCCTATAGCCCAAACATTTGCCGGCAAAGTTTTAAATACTTGCATAACAGTTTGTTTAGTGCTTCCTACATCACTTACGATACAACCATCCCGCAAATAAGGTTTAATTTCCTCTATTATACCGGGGTAGGTTTTAAGAGGTGTACAGATAAATACCACATCTGCTTGAGCTGTGCCTTGCACCAGTGAACTACTTTCATCTATAGCTCCAATCTCTAATGCCCTTTGCACAGTTTCAGTATCACAATCAGTTCCTATAACCTTTATCCTTTTTTCCGTGTCCCTTAAGGCCAGACCTAAAGATCCCCCAATTAATCCAAGCCCGATTATGAATATATTAACGGTCATTAATACATCACCCGTTATAGAAAATTAATTTAAATCCCTTTATTTCCAAATTGCAGAGCTATCGCTGCTACATTTTCTTCATTGCCTTTTTCTCCATTACACTACTCCTTCTTATGAAACTTGTGTTTACGCTAACACAATGCCTCCGCTATCAGGAGATGGGGGAAACAAAAAGCCATTAGTGAAGAAATCACCAATGGCATTATATACCAGTGCTTATTTTCCACCATCCAACCATACTACATTTTTATAATAATCTATCCTACAATAATTTAGAGTATACTAAGAATAATAAAAATGCAAGATACTCGTAATATTTTTGTACCAAAATAATTTTATATCGATTTTAAAACAGGATTTCGGAATACGGGTTAAGTGTAATATTATTATGATAAATAAACAGGATTTTAATGTGCAGACAGGAGGAAATATGCATAACTTAAGAATAGGTGTCATTCAATTATCGGTAACTGATGATAAACAATCGAATCTGGAAAAAGCAACAAAAATGATAATGCAGGCATGTGAACAAGGGGCGGAAATGCTGGTTTTGCCTGAAGTCTTTAATGCACCTTACCAGACCATGCTTTTCCCCCAATATGCTGAATCTTATCCAGGTGAAACCACTAGACTATTAGCATACCTGGCCCGAAAATTTCAAGTAATACTGGTAGGTGGTTCAATAATTGAGCGCGATGAATCGGGTAAGCTTTTTAATAGTTCTTTTGTTTTTTCAGAAAAAGGCACATTATTAGGTCGGCACCGCAAGTTACACCTCTTTGATATTAACCTTCCTGGTAAGGTAGTAATTAAAGAATCAGATACGCTTAATCCTGGTAATAATATTACTGTTATTAAGCATAATAATATCTGTTTTGGGTTAATGATATGCTATGATAGCCGTTTTCCCGAATTGTCACGAGCTATGGTACTTAAAGGAGCTACATTCCTAATAGTTCCAGCAGCTTTTACAGCTACCACCGGTCAAGATCACTGGGAAATGTTGATGCGCAACCGAGCCGTAGATAACCAGTGTTATGTTATAGCATCATCACCTGCCCGTAACCCCGAAGCTTCTTACCAGGTCTGGGGGCATTCTATGGTAGTCGATCCCTGGGGTAAAATTGTAGCACAGGCTGGAGAAGGAGAGGAAATTATACATGCTGAACTGGATTTTAATTTGCTGCATAATATCCGCCAGGAACTTCCTCTGTTACAGCACCGCCGGTCAGATCTATACCAGTTAAACTATAAAGGCGCGGAAATGGATAATTAAGTACTTTCTTTTATTAAGTAAGGTCTAATCTTAATTTACGGGCTTCCTTAAGATATATATGTTTAATTTGCTGCTGACTTTTATCAGTATTAATATGTAGCAGAACCCGTATACAAAGGGGAAGAGAATCATTTACTTCAATTTCTTGAAAACACATTAAAGGTACTTTATCCCAACCCATAGAACGAGCGGCAGCGGCTGGAAAAATTGACTTTATGTCAGAAGTAACTGTAAAAAGTACACTAGCAATATCTTCTATGTCAAATTTGTTTTCGCTAACTATACACTCTAGCAGTTCCCGGGTCGCCTGTAACACTTGTTCTGGGGAATCTTTTTTTATGGTTGTTGCACCACGTATTCCTCTTAACATTTGGCCTCCTAACGCAAAAATCATGGAACAGCCCTATGTCCCAGACCAATTGCAACTTCATCTAAATGTAATAGACCAATACCCATAAATATTGCAACACTTACATGATCATTATGGCGGGCAATACCAATTTTCCCACCAACATTCAGACCTAAAGCCTTAGGCATAATCTGAGTAATCGCCTCCCGCGCTGCACCGGCTATAGCACCTTCGTCAGCATGAGTATCCTTTATTACCCCTTCCCTTTTTGCTGCAACTACAGCCCGCTCAACGATTTTGCCAACAGAACTGATAAATTCTCCTCCATAATCAACAGCTACTGCCTTTATTCCCTGCTCCTCCAGTAAAGCCTTTTTGTATTCAACTTCTTCCTGTCGACTCGAAGTAAGTGCCATTTTAATTGCTGCTGTAGCAACCTTTTTACTCCCTATTTCCATAAACTACCCCGCCTTTACTTCAAAAGATTATATTTAATAAAACTATTTTACTATTATTTTGCCAATCTTTACTATATCTTGATAGGATGTATATACAGTTCCCTTTTCCGGGTAGGCAAGGTTATTAGAACAATCGCTAACCTTAAAACTAACCGAAAAATTATAGGCAGTAGCATCTATCTCGACTATATCTCCTGCTTTTAGCTTGAGAGATGCTTCTTTTTTATCAAAACAACCTTTTTTAACACCATTAACAAGTATAATAGCACGAGATAATGAGGAGTAATCATCAATACTAAGTATTAAAATAGTTTCAGGAGAAGTAGCTTCTAAGGTTGCTGGTTTATCCTTAACTTCGTTATTTGATGCACTGTTAACAGGATACTCAACTACCTGCCCTTCCATTCTTTCACTCCAACTTAGATACAATCTTAAAGAATCATTAGTCATTATACCTTGTACAATTACTATCACCAGGAGACTAAAAAAAATCGTTCGAATTAGGTATTTTTCTACCGTATTTATTATCTTCTTGATAAGAACCATCTCCCTGGGCAGTTTGTTTTCTCCTCTATATTATGCCCTGGGAGAAAATAATATCCATTAATTTGTCCTAACTATTCATTATTAAATCCCGAAGCTGTCCTGGTGACAAATAACATCTATAAAATCTGAAATCAGGTTCTCAATTTCCCTCTCGTTAAAACCTAATAGTTGTAGAGACTCCCCCGAAGTCATATAAAGAAGCCCATCTATACCCATTCCAATCCCCATGGTTGCGCATATTATATCAGCCAGGTGTACTATAGCAGTAAGACGAGGATTTATTTGTGCCTGTGACGGGCCATGATGAAATTCAATAGCCTCCACCAATTCAAGTGGAAGATTCCACTTCTCGGCTACCTGAGCACCAACCTGGGCATGATTAAATCCAAGTACCTGATCTTCAGCTTCAATAAAGGTGATATTTTTCTCATTTACCATAGAAATGATATCATGATATGTGTCTTGCATAGTATTATTAAGTATTACTTTACCGATATCATGTAATAAAGCGGTAGTATAGACAATATCCAGGGAGTTACATTTTACTTTTCGGGCAATCAAACGGGCGGCTATGGCAGTACACTGCGAGTGACGCCATAAATCTCCGTATTCCAAGGCATAGCCCTGTATTTCTTGGTTTAAAATATCATTAACTGATGCTGCTATAACAATACTACGCGTAGTACGAAAACCCAAGAGAATGACAGCATCCGTTACACTGCCAATACGGCGCGGGAAACCATAGAAAGCTGAATTAGCCATTTTCAAGACCCGCGCTGTAATAGCTTGGTCCTGACTTAAAACCTTATTTATATCTTGTGCAGTAGAATTAGGGTCTTCCGTAAGTTCCATTACCCGAACCACGGTCTGCGGTAATGCTGGCAAGTCACTAACTGCTTGTACAATATCCCCAATATCTATCTTGCCCATGTTGACCCTCCCTTAATTTATCTCCAATTATCAATCTTTCTCTCCAGGAAGTCACTATAAACCAATAGCTGTTCATTTACCCTTAACAAGATTCTTTCCAGCTCTAGTTTGGAAAAGGTTATTTGTTCTGGTTCAAGTATTTCTACAATACGGAACTCTTCTTTCATAGCAAAACGTACCACATCTTCAAAGGAATTAGCACTTAATATAACAATAACGGGGGCATAACAAACTTCCCTACCGGTAATTTCATCAATAACCGAATATATTTCCTGGCTCATATCTATATCTTCGATATGTATACCTTGTAATGGTATATTACGTATTTGCGATACTTTATGCTGTCTTATCTCTTCTGCTAGCTGTTCACTTCCCTTATTGCCAAATAATCTTTTGCCCTGCTTGGCCCTTCCCATATAATCAAAACGTACTTTAAGCCTTATGTTGTTCACAGGTTTCTCCCCTTACCTTAAGTTAATTTAACTTACTTTAACCTAACTATTCTTATCCGGCAATTCAATTTAGAAACTTATAAATAAATTTTATTGAAATGCTTTAACTATTAACCGGGCTAGATAAAGACCTAGGACCGCTGCCACCCTTCTCCATAGTTTATATCCATAGCTTTACAGCTTACTAGCCAGCATCTCTCCTCAAGATGCTCATTGACATTATTTGTTGCAATTCCAATCACTTAAGAAATAAAGCTTTATTTATTAAGCTTTTAACTTCCATTTCATTTAAAAATCGATACTGGCCTAAGGGAACACCTTTAATGGTTAGTTCTTCTATGGCAGTCCTTTTAAGATTTATAAGAGGATGCCCAACTGCAATACACATTCTTTTTACCTGCCGTTTTCTACCCTCATGTATTTTTATTTCTAAACAAGTATTATTTTTATATTGATTTAATATCCTAACACCTGCAGGTGCAGTTATCCCATCATCTAATTTAATACCATTTCTTAACTGGTTTAATGCTTCCTCGTTAATCTTTCCATATACTAAGGCTTGATAAGTTTTAGTCATTCCATAACGAGGATGCAGCATAAGGTTAGTAAATTCTCCGTCATTACTTAACAGCAATAGTCCTTCAGTATCATAGTCCAATCTTCCAACTGGATAAACTCGTTGTTTAATATCTTTAAGCAGGTCAAGAACAATAGGCCGCCCCTGCGGATCATAGACACTGCTTATATAGCCCGCAGGCTTATTCAGCAGGATATATATTTTATCCTGAATTGTTACTATATGCCCATCAAACTTAACCATATCTTGACCAGGGGTAATTATGAATCCTTTTTCTTTAACTGTAACTTCGTTCACTTTAACTCGCCCCTGGTTAATTAATGCCTCCGCTTTACGCCGGGATGAGATTCCAGCATTAGCTAAATATCTTGCTAACCTCAAATTTATACCTCTTTACAAGAATAATTTTTTTTAGAATTCCTTATTTATTGTATATTATTCAACTAAACTGGTACTTTCCCTTTCATAAAAAGACAAATGAAATATTATAGATCTTAGGATGTTAATAAATTATGTGCTATTATATTTTTAATCGGATTTTAATTGGAGGACTATAATGGCTATTGATAAGGCTAAGATAGAAAAAGCAGTTAAACTAATACTAGAAGCAATAGGCGAAGATGTAGATAGGGAAGGATTGTTAAATACCCCCAGACGAGTTGCTGATATGTATGAAGAAATATTTGCCGGTTTACAGGTAAATCCACGTGAGTTTTTACAAGTATCGTTTACAGAATACCATGATGAATTGGTACTTGTTAAGGATATACCTATTTATTCACTTTGCGAACATCATTTACTACCCTTCTATGGGCGAGCTCACGTAGCCTACATCCCACGTGGTGGTAAAGTGGTAGGAATCAGTAAGTTAGCACGGGTTGCGGATACTTATGCTCATAGGCCTCAATTACAAGAAAGGCTTACCTCACAAATAGCTGATTGTATTAATGACACCCTTAACCCCTTTGGGGTAGGGGTAATTATTGAAGCTGAACATATGTGTATGACGATGCGAGGAATAAAAAAACCGGGCTCAACGACTGTAACTTCAGCTGTACGAGGTCTGTTTGAAACCCGGTCAGAAACCCGAGCTGAATTGTTTTCTTTAATTTTACGTTAAAAAAGTCCAACAATTTCCCCATTAGGTTTAATATCAATTTGGTAGGCTGCTGGGTTCTTGCCCAACCCTGGCATTGTAAGAATAGTTCCAGCCAGAGCAATTATAAAACCGGCACCTGCCGCTAACCGTATATCCCGAACAGTTATTCTAAATTTGCGAGGACGCCCCTTCTTATCTGGATCATCTGAAAGTGAGTATTGCGTTTTAGCCATACATATAGGCAGATTAGCATAACCTAAATCTTCAAACTTTTTAAGCAACCGGCTTGCTTCAGCCGTGTAGTCTACTCCGTCAGCACCATAAATTTCTTTACTAATAATTTCTATTTTATCTTGGAGAGATTGTTCTAATTTATATAGAAACTTAAAATCAGAAGGTTTTTCTGCTGCAGCAATAACCTTCCGGGCTAGCTCTTCCCCCCCAGTCCCTCCTTGAGACCAAACCTTAGAAATTGCTATATCTGCCCCAATACTAGCGCATTTTTTATAAACATAATCTATTTCTTCGTTAGTGTCAGTAGGGAATTCATTTAGAGCTATAACAACTGGAATTCCAAATTTCCTTATGTTTTCGTATTGTTTCTCCAGGTTTTCCCATCCTTTTGCAAGAGCCGGCATATTCTTTTGCCCCAAATACTCTTTTGCTACTCCACCATGATTCTTAAGTGCTCTGATGGTCGCGACTAGAACAACTGCTGAAGGTTTTATTTTCCCATAACGACAAACTATATTAAAAAATTTTTCTGCTCCAAGATCGGCACCGAAACCTGCCTCAGTAACCATATAATCAGCTAATTTCATCCCTATTCTGGTTGCTATTATACTGTTCGCACCATGCGCTATATTGGCAAAAGGACCACCGTGTATAAAAGCAGGGGTATTTTCTAGGGTCTGTACCAGATTTGGTTTGATGGCATCCTTCATAAGCAAAGTCATGGAACCTGCAGCTTTAAGATCAGCAGCAGTTACTGGTATACCGTTAATAGTGAAAGCCACTACAATTTGCTCAAGTCTTCTTTTTAGATCCATCAAATCAGTAGCCAAGCACAAAGCTGCCATTACTTCCGATGCTACACTTATATCAAAACCTGATTCCCGGGGAATTCCATTGATTTTCCCTCCTAATCCTACTACAATATGGCGTAGGGCTCTTTCATTCAGATCCATAACCCGGCGTAAAGTAACTTGCTGTGCATCTATTTTTAATTCATTACCCTGGTAAAGATGATTATCAAGTATTGCTGCCAATAGATTATGAGCAGTAGTTACCGCATGAATGTCACCCGTAAAATGAAGGTTGATATCTTCCATAGGTACAACCTGAGAATAACCACCACCTGCAGCTCCGCCCTTTATACCAAAACTAGGTCCAAGGGAAGGTTCACGCAGGCCAATAATAGCTTTTTTCCCTAACCGATTTAATGCTTGTCCCAGCCCTACTGTTGTAGTTGTTTTTCCTTCACCTGCTGGAGTAGGTGTTATAGCTGTAACTAAAACCAGTTTTCCCGATGGCTTATCCGCCAACCTTCGCCAAGCATCAAGAGAAACTTTAGCTTTATATCTTCCGAAGAGCTCAATTTCATTTTCGTTTAATCCTATCGATCGGGCTATTTCAGTAATAGGTAGCATTTTGGCTTCCTGGGCAATTTGAATATCACTTTTCAAAATTCATCCTCTCCTTAGATAATGCTTAACTTTTATCAAAGCTAATTACTTTTATTTGCTTGTACTCCTTAAGAATACTGTTTTATTTTGTTTTCTATATCTTCAAGTTCTATTTCCTGACCTGCAATTCCATCTATTTTCTTACCATTTTTATAAAATAAAAAAGCTGGAATTCCTAAAACTTTCTGGTCAATAGCCAAAGCGCGGTTATTGGAGATGTCAACTGAACAGAATTTAATTTTATCTTTATATTTTCCTGACAAATCCTCTACATAGGGCATAATTTCGGCGCAACGTCCACAATGGGGCCCCCACCAATCAACCATCACCACTTCTGGTGCTTCAATGACTTCACTCTGAAAATTATCTTTGGTTAATTCAATCATTGAAATTCTCTCCTTGTTATTTATTTATAAAATCCACTATTTAAAGGAAAATAGCGCTATATTAAAGTTGTTAAATTTTCTTTATTAATTTCTTGAATTTCTTTGGTAATATTGCCATTCTGGAAAAGGTGCAGCTGGGGTAAATTGTCAAGTTTAATTTGGTAACGTTTAGCGACTAGCTCATTACGTGAAGCATCGACTTTTACCAAAGAAAACTGGTCTTGGTTTTCCCGAACAAAACGGTCAACTATCCCAACTTTATCAATACCAATCATGTCAGAAGGGTTATAATATACAACTACTACTGGTTTATGAGGTTTTATTACTTCACGTTCCCATATCTCATTTTCATATACATACTTTTGTGCTGCTACTCCAGCAATAGCTCCATCACTGGCAGCTGTTATAACCTGACGCAAATATTTAGCCCTAACATCTCCGGCGGCAAAGACGCCCTCTTGGTTAGTCGCCATTTTTTCATCAGTTATAATATAACCACCTGAGTCAGTTTTTACCTGACCTAAAATAAAATCATTAACTGGAGAAGTACCAATAAATATAAAAACTCCACTAACCGCATATTCGTTTTCTTCTGCCGTTTTTATATTCCTTATGGTAATACTTTCTACTACTTCGTCGCCATTGATTTTTTTAACTGTAGAGTTCCAGATCCACTTAATTTTTGGATTTTCCTGTATTCGTGCATAAGCAACTTGATTAGCGTCAACCTGACCTTCATCATGAATTACTACCAAAGTAACCGACCGGGCAAATTTACTTAAATAGTCAGCCTCTTCAATTGCAGCATCACCACTGCCAATTACCGCAACATCGAGATCCTGAAATAGTTCAGCATCACAAGTGGCACAATAACTGACTCCTTTCCCCCGCAACTTTTCTTCTCCAGGAACATTAAGCATCCGGGGTTGTGCTCCCAGAGCATAAATTAAGGTTTTAGCTAAGTATTCGTTCTTTCTACCAATGACTCTTTTAGGAAAGGTGTTCAAATCTAAAAATTCTATACTGTCCTTGATAAATTCAGCCCCAAATGATTTCGCATGATTAACCAGAGCTTCACTAAGTCCAGGTCCGGTAGTCCCTCTCCCGAATCCTGGATAGTTTTCGAGTTCCTGGGTTGTGGCTATCTGGCCTCCTGGTTTGCCTTTATCGATAATGCCTGTCTTCATTTTAGCCCTGGCACCATACATCCCAGCAGTTAGACCCGCAGGACCCCCACCGAGAACTAATATATCATATATTGTATCCATTTACTCCTTCACCTGCCTTACTTTAGTTAAAATAAAGTAATATAATTTTTAACAAACATTTAACCGTAGAAACTTGAGCTTTAATGCTCATGGCCTTTTTCTTCCGGCTAACATGTAAACAGCCCTACGAGGTATACTTTTGGGAATATGAGATCATATTTTTTAAAAAGCTTAAAAAGCAAGAGACCATTCTTAATCCCCTGCCTTCTTCTATTTTTCCTGTTATTTTTATTTTTATCCTTTCCAAATCTAATATAAAAAGTATTTAATTTCATAACTATGTTGCTATTTAAATATTAAGTTACATATATATATAGCTGCAATAAAACCAGTTATATCAGCTGTAAGTCCGGTTATAATAGAATAGCGGTATTTTTTTATACCTACAGCTCCAAAATAAACAGTTAAAACAAAGAAGGTAGTATCAGTTGTCCCTTGCATAACCGAGGCTATACGACCTATCAAAGAGTCGGGACCATGTGTTTTCATCAACTCGGTGGCCATTCCTAAAACTCCGCTTCCCGATAAGGGGCGCATTATGGCCAATGGCAGAACTTCTGAAGGTACCCCAAATCTAGCCGTCAGTGGTTCAAGAACCTGACTTAGAACATCCATCGCCCCTGATGCTCGAAAAACTGAAATGGCAACCATCATTCCTACTAAAAAAGGGATAATTTTTATTGCGGTTGTAAAACCTTCTTCGGCACCTTCGACAAAGGTTTCATATACTGGTACTTTCTTAAACAGACCCGCCAACGGTACAATCAAAAGAAGAAAAGGAATTGCCCAGCGTGATACAGTATCAAGTAATAAAAAAAGCATCTAAGGAAGCCTCCTTGAGGCATAGAAGTTACGCAGCCAGTAGTCAAGGCCTATAGCTATACTCATTGCTACAGCAGTAGCAAAAATACAAGGCCCCACTATCTCCGTCGGGTTAGCAGAACCGAAAGATACCCTAACTCCAATTATTGTAGCCGGTATAAGGGTAATACATGAGGTATTTAAAGCAAGAAAAGTACACATAGCATCTGAAGCTTCATCCGAACTTCGATTAAGTTTTTGTAATTCTTGCATGGCTTTCATTCCAAAAGGAGTAGCAGCATTACCCAACCCCAGCATATTAGCACTAAGGTTTAATATTACCGCTCCCATTGCTGGATGTTCTGGTGGTACACTTGGAAAAAGCCTTCTAATTACTGGTTTTAATAACCGGGCTAGAACCCGAACCGCACCAGCCTTTTCGGCAATCTTCATAATACCTAGCCATAAAGCCATCACTCCGATGAGATCAAAACAAACTACCACTGCACCACGCGCTGCCCCAAGAGCTGCCTCAGTAACTACTTGAATATTCCCATTTATTGCAGCTACCACGATACCAGAAACAAGCAGTAATAACCAGATTATGTTTAACATACCCATTCCTCCAGCAACAGCTTTGTAGAAGGGTATGAATACATTACCAAAAATAGAACAGCCCCCATCTAGTTATTGAGAACTGTTCTATCTAGCGATTTGTAATTATACTATTATCCATTGGCATTTTCTGTTTTGCTTCTACTGCACATATTATCCAACCTGTCTAATAATTTCGGAATCAGATCAGCTATGCGCTCAGCCATTTGGTTTCCAGTAGTCGGAATTAATCTTACATCATTCATACGTACCACCAAAAAGCCAATGGGCTTAACCGATACCCCGGCACCACTTCCGCCACCAAAGGGAAGTGCCGATGTTTTAGATGTATTAAGAACTTCATATTCCCCACCCCCAGCTGCAAACCCACATGCCACCCTAGAAACAGGAATTATAACCGTACCGTCATTAGTCTCGACAGCATCACCTACTACCGTATTAACATCTACCATCTCTTTAATAGCCTGCATGGCTGTTTTCATTAAGCCTTCGATAGGATGAGTGGATTTTTCCTCCTGTCCTTGTCCATCCATCTAAATACCTCCTGCCTGTTAAAACGACAAACAATAATGCTATAAGGATAATATGTGCTATACGTATTTTAAATATACAATTTATATTACTAACTAATTTGTCACTATTATAATCAGGCTCAACCTCCAGTTTAAGATCAACCAGCCTCATCCGGCTGCTTATAAAACCTGCCAGCATTCCTTTTAAAGCCCAAAGCCCTCCGCTTGTAACCGCTGTAAGCATAGCCTCATTGAGGCCTAAGCAGCTTTTCCATTCTAATTTCTCCACCACCGAGTACCTGAAAATATAGTTTAAAACACGGAAATAAGCTAAAAACCGATTACGAATTCTATCGCTCTTTTTTTTCTTCTTGCGCTTATACCATAGGAGCAACTGCCTAAAATCACGAAGCATGTATACCTTTTTCATTCGAAAAGATAGGAACTTAACTTGAATTGTAAATATTGTATCGTCCAAATTAGTATAAAAAGCTGCCAGCAGATGAATCTTAATATATAACAGCAGTAAAAAGCCTAAGAGAATTACAATTATCAAAAAAAATATACCCGGCACGATTGTTTACACTGATCTCCCTTTTGTCCTCATTTAATAATAGTAAAAATGCCCCACTAAAGGGGCAGGGAAATCATCCTTTCCTATTTTCCATATTATGCCCGGCAATTCGCTAATTATACGAAAAATCAAGTTCAGTGGCTTCTATTTTGGTATAAATTATTCAATTTCCTTTCTCATTTTGGATATCTCATCTTCAACAATAATACTGCCTCGGCTTAATCTAAATGTAGGACAATGGAGATTGTAATCTAGAATTTTTTTATTTACCTGCTCTAATAAAAGGGCTTGCTTTTTATAAAAATTAGCCTTTTTCTTTTCATAACGGTCGATAGCTGCCTGATTGTGCTTATTCTGAAAAAAGATTTGTGTATACTTTTTAAAGTACTCTATTTCAGACCAGAACTTACTAATATCACTGTCAATTTCTTTACCTAGTTCTATCCAAAACGGGGCATAATTATTGTCTTTCAATATTTTATACGCCATCCGTAATTCTGCCGGCTGAAACGGATTTTCCTCTAAATGAATAGGTTTGCCTACACCAGAAAGATTGTCAAAATCGCCCCTTTTCTGCGCCTTTTCAATTTGACTTTCTACCAAATCCTCGGTACTACTCATATAGCGGGCCAGCTTACGTTCTTTTTGCGCCCCCATCTTTATTTCTTCATCAAGTGATTTTTCCATTAGTAATTCTATCCTCCTCGATTACTGGTAAGTCATCCAGGCTAGCAAGTCCAAACATATGCAAAAACTTGCTTGTTGTAGCATACATAATCGGTCGTCCAATTGTATCCTTGTATCCTGCTTCTTCAATAAGTCCTTTATCCAGAAGATTACGAAGCATCTTTTCTGATTTTACCCCCCGAATCCTCTCTATCTCGACCCTGGTTATTGGTTGGCGATAAGCAATAATTGCCAGAGTCTCCAGCGAGGAAGAAGATAGCTTTTTAAAAACTGGTTTAATAACCTGAGCCAAAATTCCTGAATATTCAGGACGGGTACACATTAAATAGCTATTCCCTGTCTTTACTATCTGAATTCCCCGGTTTGGTTGATTATATTCCGCAATAAATTCTTCTAAAACCATTTTAAGCTCTGCCTGCGGGATCTGTAATAACCCAGCTAATTCATCCAAACTTGTATGTTCTGACCGCAAAAAAAGGATAGCCTCAACTACTGCCTTTATTTCATCACGCATTATCATCATTTTACCACCTTTAATTTTAACTTTATCATATCAAAGGCATTAAGTTGAATAGCCTCTACCTGCTGCAGGCGAATGAGCTCTAAAAGCGCTAAAAAAGATGCAAGTATTTCCCTGCGGTTACAAGTTCCAACAAAAAGATCCTGAAATACCATAATACCTGCCTCCTGCTTCAGCCGGAACAGGATTTCGTTCATTTTCTTACTAACATTAATATCATCACTAGGTAAACTATAATTAGGGGTGAGTTGGCTAGCATTTCTCAGTACAGCTTTATATGCCTTTACCAAAGACTTTTTATCTGCTATTATTTCCGGTATAAGCTCTTCACCGGGATGTATAGGCCGGTAATAAATGCGCTCATTAACTTCATTTTGCTGGTTATCCAACCATACAGCAGCCTCTTTGAAACGTTTATATATAATTAGCTTTTCCACTAATTCCTGCCGGGGATCAGATGTTTCCTCTGTATCTTCTGGCTCTATTACATTTGCTGGAAGCAGTAATTTCGATTTAATACTAAGAAGATAAGAGGCCATAAGAAGAAAATCCTCGAGATGCCCAAGATTTATATTTCCGCTTACCTGTAAGTATTCCATATATTGATCACTGATTATCGCAATTGGTATATCATAAATGTCCACTTCGTTTTTTTTCACAAGGTAAAGTAATAAATCCAAAGGTCCATGAAAGACCTCTAAATCAACCACATACTCCATAAATTCCCTCCAGGTTTTACAAGAGTATTCTGCTGAACAAAGAATAAATAACCATTAATAGTGGTCCCAAAATTTTAGAAGTTGCTCCGGTCATGATTAATAATAAGAGCATTATAGGTCCATATGCTTCCAAATTATATAATAACCGTGTTCCACAATCAGGAAGTAAACCAGCCAATATTTTAGAGCCGTCCAGAGGAGGAACTGGAATAAGATTAAAAACAGCCAGAACAATGTTTATATAAACCAAGGTATAAAGTATAAGGGCTAAGCTGGTTAAGGGGCTAAGCTGGTTAAAGCCTGAGCTTATATTTCCCACAACGAAAAAAAAGGAGTTAATATCAAGAGGGAATCCCCATATTTTCAATATTACCATGGCAAAAAAAGCTAGAACCAGGTTCATAACCGGTCCCGCCAGGGAAACGAACATCATTCCGCTCTTAATTGAAATATTACTAAAATTATATGGATTCACCTGTACTGGTTTAGCCCAGCCAAACTTAAAAAACAGTAACATTAAGAATCCTACCAAATCAATATGGGGGATGGGGTTTAATGTTAACCTACCTTGAATATATGCGGTATTATCTCCCAGGTAATAAGCTACCCGCCCATGGGCATATTCGTGGAAGGTTAGCGCAATCAGTATAGATGGCAACCAAATTATTGAATTAATCAACCACTCCATTTCTTGTCCTCCATCCATTCTTTCACCTTCATTAGCTCTTCTTCCCGATTATGAATAAGTCCATCTAATTTTAACTGATAAAGTTCATTGAATATTATCCGATAAATTGGCCCTTCAACTATTCCCATTTCTTTTAGGTCATTTCCGTTTAATTCCACTTGAATTCTCTCTTTAAGATCCAGATAATGAATTAGATTATTCCAAGCCTCTTCATTACAAATTAGTAATAACAGGTAAACAATATTCTCTTTGGCCCAAGTACCTAAAATCTCGTCAATCTGATGTGCCTTCAGATAATAGTTTTCGTTCAGGTATCTGGCTATAGCAGGTACCTGGCTAGATTCTCTTATTACCCTAATAGCAAAACTATCAAAAGAAAAGCGCTCAAGAATAGTCTCAACCTCTTTTTTACCTAAACCAGATAGTAAAATAATAATATAAATAAGCCATGATTTTATATAAAGTGGATAATATCGTTCTTCCAAGGTAGTAATTACAATTGGTATACGTTTAAGGTTAACCCGATTAAAGTTATCCAGCTGAACCTCGGGCAGAATATATTTCCATATGCCGATTTCTTTCATTCGAGCCAATGACTTACTAGGATCTTTTTCTCCCAGAATCAAAATTAGCTCATGCAAAATACGATTACCGGATAATTCCCTTAGCATATGTCGTTCTATAGCATCAATAGCAAAACGTAGAGTATCAGGCTCTATAGTAAAACCGTAGCGCTGTTCGAAACGGATAGCTCGCAAAATGCGGGTAGGATCCTCGACAAAACTCAAGTTATAGAGAACTCGAATTATACCGGCTTCAAGATCACGCCGTCCGCCGAAGTAATCAAGCAGTTCCCCTAAACGATCAGGATTTAGATGTATTGCCAAAGTATTGATGGTAAAATCGCGCCGGTACATATCCTCACGTATAGAAGATTTCTCAACTTGGGGGAGTGCAGCTGGAAACTCATAATACTCAGTACGTGCAGTAGCAATGTCTATTTTATTCCCATCAGGAAGAGTAATAACTGCTGTCCGAAAACGCTCATGAATACGTCCTTTTCCGCCTAACCTTTCTGCCAAGCACTTAGCTAATTCTTCACCGTTCCCTTCTACCACCAAATCTACATCAAAATTAGGAACCTGTAATAAAAAGTCCCGTACAAAACCGCCTACGCAATAAACAGTGCTACCCAGCTGTTCGGCTATTTCACCTGCCAGTTTTAGTATAGCCAGAATCTTAGATGGTAATCTTTCCTCCATCATGCTTAGACAATTCGTTTTTTGCTCAGTCCCTGGCATATATAAGACCTCATGGTCTTCAGGATAATCATCATCATGCAGGGTTCGTAATATATCAGTACGTGATACTATTCCGACAAGTTTACCATTTTCAAGTATAGGCAAACGTCCAATGTCATTTTCTACCATCATTTTTTGCAATTCTCCGACCGGTGTGTCTGGTGAGGTATAGTACACTACTGTAGTCATAAAGCCCTTAACTGGTGCATGGCCAAGATTATGCAAGATAGCCTTATCTACGTCACGGCGCGATATCACACCTACCATAGTGTGGTTTTCAACCACCGGCATCCCGGTATGACCATAGCGCAGCATAACCTTACCTGCTTCCTCCATACTGAAATCAGTTGGAATAGTTTTTACCGGCGATGACATTATATCGCGTGCCAAAAGGCCAGGTTTTACTACAGCTAACTGTTGCATTATTATATCAGTTACCTTGCTGGTAGTTTGGTTTTTAACTATGGCTGAAGCCGCCTTTTCATGACCTCGCCCGGCTAATGTTTTCAGAATTTCGTTAACTTTCACATTATTAGTCCGACTGCGGGCAACAATATTAATTTTACTATCCATTAAAGCCAGTATAAAAATTACATCACTATTCTCTAATTCGAACAAACGATAGGCCACTTCATTAAGTCCGGAAATATATTTATTTCCCTCATAGATAGCTATAACCACATCTAAATTATTAATCCGGTAGTGTTGGGAATTATTAAGTAAAACCTGTAGAAGTTGTCTCTGTTCACTTGAAAAAGGCTGCTCAATAAAATTAGCCACCACTGATAGATTAGCCCCTTTACCTAACAAAAATGCGGCTGCTTCAAGATCGCGGGGGCTAGTAGAAGGAAAAAGTAAACTACCTGTATCTTCGTAGATTCCCAGTGCCATAATAGAAGCTTCAAAAGCGCTGATACTTATATTTCGAGCTATAATCTTCTCAACCAAAATAGTAGTTGCTGCACCAACCTGATGGATCTCCCGGGTACTCCCAGGCAAATCATCAGGGGCAAGCGGATGATGGTCGAAAATTATAAAGTTAATGTTCTCCCTGGCGGCAACCTGCTTTAATTGACCCAACCGGTTAATATTGGCAGTATCAACTACTACTATCTGGGTAACTTTGCTAAGATCTATCTCTTTGGGGTTTTTTATTATTAAAAGGTCTTTATACAAAGCCATGAATTTTTTTACATTTTTGGAGAGAGTACCAGAAAAAACTTTTACTCCTGCCGGATAAAGCTTTCCTGCTGCTACCATTGAAGCCAGTCCATCAAAGTCAAGGGCATTGTGGGATGTGATTATTTGCAATTATTCTTCTCCTCCCAACAGTTTAAATGCATTATATCATAAAGAGCCCTTCGAAGAACTTAATATGATTAATTAGAAAATAGACGCAGATTACACCCCCAAAGAGAGAGACGCGGATGCTTCCAAGGGTGCCACTGATGTTCCTTTCAGTCACTATTAATGTCGCACCTAAGGGTGCCACTGATGTTCCTTTCAGTCACTATTAATGTCGCTGGTTTTTAATGCTGTTTTATAATAACATCGAAGTTTTTGCGCTATTTTCATCCATGATTGTTTGCTGTGTACCCGCAGGGTATGGCCTACGAGATCATGGGAGGTTAGCCCTATTTTTAGAAAAAAAGAGGAGTGTAATCTCCTCTTAGTTTAATCATACTTAAAAAGCCAGCAACAAAATAATTCCTGTTTATACTATGCTAAGTATATTCCATAATATTAAGTAATTCTTAGTGAAGGCTAAGTGCCTTTTAAAAATAATATAAAAGTTATATTTAATATATAACTTTAATTACTTTAACCGGTTAGGAATTATATCATTTCGGATCAAGTCTTCATAGGTCTCTCTTTGCAAAATCAGATCTGCTGAACCATTATTGACCAAAACCATAGCAGGCCGGGGTAAACGGTTATAGTTACTAGACATGCTATAATTATAAGCACCTGTGGCAAAAACTGCTATTATGTCCCCAGGCTTAACCGGTGGCATTTCTGCATCCCATATAAGCATATCCCCTGATTCACAGCATTTACCGGCAATCGAATATTTTTCTGTTATTGCTTCTTTAGTGCGATTGGCAACGATGGCAGTATATTTAGAACCATACAATGCCGGCCTGGGGTTATCTGTCATACCTCCATCTATAGCCAAGTATTTTCTTATCCCAAGTACCTCTTTGGTTGAACCAGCAGTATATAGGGTAACTCCAGCCGGACCAGCAATAGATCTTCCAGGTTCTATAATAACCTTTGGTTTTTTAACCCCCATCTCACGAGATTTTTCTTCGACTGTAAGCATAACTGCCTCAGCCCATTCTTCATAGTTACCAGGCTTATCATCTTTGTAATAATAAATGCCAAATCCTCCGCCCATATCAAGTTCAGCCAGCTCATAACCCATCGTATTTTTGACTAATGCTATAAATTCCATCATAATCGAAGTAGCATGCATAAATGAGCTCATTTCAAATATTTGTGACCCGATGTGACAATGCAGTCCGACTAATTTAATATTATTACGGCTTAGGGCTTCTTTTATCCCCTCCATTGCCTGCCCATCCGGTAAAGAAAAACCGAATTTGGAGTCAATCTGTCCGGTCATAATATATTCATGAGTATGGGCTTCTACCCCAGGGGTGATTCTCAGGAGAATATCCTGCCTTTTACCTATTTCAGCACATATACTATCTAAAAGATCAAGCTCATAAAAATTATCTACCACTATATGTCCTATTCCTGCCTGTACCGCCATGATAATTTCTTCACGGCTCTTGTTATTCCCATGAAAGTAAATATCCTTTACCGGAAAACCCGCTTTTATAGCAGTATATAATTCTCCCCCGGAAACGACATCAAGTCCTAATCCCTCTTCGTTTACTATTCGGTATATGGCTGAAGTACATAAAGTCTTGCTAGCATAAATAACCTGGGAATCTCCCAGCTTTGCAAATGCTTCCCTTAAATTACGGCAATTATTTCGAAATCCTTGTTCATCTATCACCCATAATGGAGTTCCGAAGTCTTTAACTAAGTCAACTACATCAATATTCCCGATTTCCAGGTGCCCCTGATCATTAATTATCATCGTTCCGTTCAAATACAATACTCCACACTCCCTAAAATTACTTAAATCGTGCTTATTTTAACATTTTGCCTTATAAAGGGTCAATGTAAGGTATAAGTTGTGCAATATTCTAAAAATAATATGAAGTCCGGGCTTTTAAGCCCGGACACTAGTTGGTTGATAATAATTAAATGTTATTTGCATTTAAGCTCGATTTTTAATATCATACCACACTGGACTTGCAATAAATATAGAAGAATATGCTCCAACAATAAAACCTATCAACATTGCCAGAACAAAATACTTTATATTGCCGCCGCCAAATGCCAACAAAGCAATCAGCGCAAATGCACTCGTTAAAACGGTATTGATGGAACGATTTAGTGATTGCAAAATACTCCGATTAACAAGATTAATATAATTCTCCTTATGTTTCATACGCAGGTTCTCCCGGATACGGTCAAAAATAACAATCGTATCATTAATGGAGTAACCTACTATAGTTAACATAGCAGCAATAAATGCTGTTGTTACTTCCCATTGAAAAATAGAATAAAGACCTAAAACTAACAAAATGTTATGAAGTACTGATACTATAGCTGCCACCCCAAATGACCATTCAAAACGGATTGATATATATGCAAGCATCGCCAGTGCAGCAACAATTACTGCAATAATAGCCTTACGTGTTAATTCCTTACCGATAGATGCCCCAACCGTTTCAGCACTTAGAAATTCGACATTTTTAAAAGCACTCTCAAAACTATCCATTAGTTTATTGGTTTGTTCCTGGTCTAATTCACTAGTACGAATAAGGAATTCACTTCCGCTTTTGCTTACATCAGCTTTGTCCATCCCAAATTCACGTAAAACATTCCTAACCTCAGCAGGCTCTACGGTAGATTCTATACGCACTTGAATAATAGAGCCGCCAACAAAGTCAATTCCCAGGTTTAGACCTTTGGTAGACAGGGAGATTATTCCTGGAATTATTATCAATAATGAAATGATATAAAATATTTTACGGTATTTAGTAAATATTTGCATTTATCTCCCTCCCTATACTCCATATAATTTCTTATTTTTCGCTATATTGGCTACTAAACCTAGTAGGTAACGGGTAAAGGTTAATGCTACCAACATACTAGCTACAATACCAATTGAAAGCGTAACCGCAAAACCTTTTACTGGACCGGTCCCCAAATACATTAGCACAAAGGCAGTAATTAAAGTAGTTAGATTGGAATCAAATATAGTCCAGAAGGCTCGCTTAAAGCCTGCATCAATAGCAGCTTTTAAGGTTTTACCATAGCGTAATTCTTCTTTAAGCCGCTCATATATAATAACATTGGCATCAACTGCCATACCAATCGATAAAGCAAAACCTGCTATACCAGGTAGGGTTAAGACTGCGTCGAGCATAGCCATAGCTCCTAAAACCAGTAAAGAATATAATACTAGAGAGATATCTGCCACTATTCCTGGAAGGCGATAATACCCTAACATGAATATGAGTATAGCTATAAGACCAATTATTCCAGCCTTAACACTCTTATTCAGGGAATCAGCACCTAGTGTAGGTCCAACTGATCTTTTTTCTATAACTTTGAAACTAACGGGCAAAGCTCCAGAACGCAACAAAACTGCAAGATCTTGAGCCTCCTTAGCTGTATACCCGCCAGTTATACGAGCATTGCCATCATTAATAGGCTCCTGTACATTAGGGGCTTGGATGACTTCCCCATCCAGCACAATTAATATAGGTTTTCCTACATTCTCCGAGGTTGCTTTGGCAAAAAGCTCGCTTC
>JBMNOV010000007.1:0-54150 GCA_050943255.1 Syntrophomonadaceae bacterium | reverse complement strand
CTGCTTCCCCCTACATTGATTTCTGCACTTTCAATGATAGGGGATTGGTCTGGCAGAGTGGTCCACTTTTTCGCTAGCGTTTTTATCTTTTTTGGCTCTCTTTTAGGATAGCGTTTATAATCCAGAGAACCAGGATTAAGAGGATAAACATAATAGGATAGCCTAGCCAGCGCGATGTAAGAATATTATCAATTCTAGTATCAAGGCTAGCCCGGGGATGACCTTCTTGCCTTATTGCTTGAAGTGAAATCTCCTCAGCCTGCTGGTAGATACTGCTTACAATATGGTCTCTTATGCTCGCCACATCAGGGGGGAGGAGAGGTTCAATTTCACTTAATACTGATAGTTTTTTGGGGTTTATTGTAGACAAAAGGCTTTTTCCTCCTTAAGTGCCTGTTGCTTAGGATATTTGCTGCTATTATTAATAATGTGATCCAGGACACTAAAATCTCGCTCAAGTAATCGCAGTGCTACCCAGCGGCGATTAATCCAGTTGGGCAAATAGGCAGTTAATCTTTTCTCAATTTGATCCAGGATTAACTCTAACCTCTCACCATAGGTTATCTTCCTGGGGTTAACAACGATTTTTTTGCTGACCATATCATCCAAAACATCTTTAAGCTTATCTAAACCCCATCCGCACCGGGCTGCAGTACCAACCACCGGGATCCCCAGTTCGCGGGATAAGGTATCAGTATCTATATAAATCCGCTTTCTTTGGGCTTCATCTATAAGATTAACGCAGAGTATAACCTGATCGGTAATTTCTAATATCTGTAGTACCAAATTAAGATTGCGTTCCAAACAAGTAGCATCACATACTACCAGGGTTATATCGGGGTGCGAAAAGCATATAAAATCGCGTGTTACTTGTTCATCAATAGAATTGGCTAGAAGGGAATAAGTGCCAGGCAAATCTACAATAGTATAGTTTCGGTTGCGATGAGAGAATGTCCCTTCAGTTTTGACTACTGTCTTCCCTGTCCAGTTTCCAGTATGTTGTTTCATACCGGTTAAGCTGTTGAAAACTGTACTTTTACCAACATTAGGGTTGCCAGCTAAAGCGATAACCAGGTGGTTGCAGAAATTGTAATTATTTTGATCAGATAGGGGTAAGCTGATATTATTAGTGTTGGGTTGCATATATGATACTCCTTTCTACTCCCTAGTTAAGTAAAGTCAACTATAATTTCAGCTGCATCTTCGTTGCGCAGGGCTATTAGCGTTCCCTTAATAAAATAAGCCGTCGGGTTGCCGGCTGGGCTGCGGCGAATTATTTCTACTATCGATCCGGGTACCAGTCCCAGATCAAGAAGTCGCCGGCGATTAGTTCCAGCAGTAAAAATATTTACTATCCTTACCGTTTCTCCCGTAGGAATATCAGCCAGAGATAAAGGGGCGGACATCATCTTAACACCTCTTTTTATTACATATTTATTTGTTTCTTAATTAAGAAAGCTTTCGGTCGATAAGAAAGTTACCAGCGGCTAACTTTCAATTTAACCTAATCTATTAACTTAGTAATAAATTGGTGTTTGTCCAGCCAGATTTGAAAGTATACTAGAAATTTTAAGTGTAGCTGAGATTGCTTTAATAGTTGTTTTGCTGGGAAAAGAGCTTATAATACTATCTGATCTTTTTTCGGCGGAATATCTTTTTAAGAGTAATTTAATAATGTTATAGTATACTAAAGCTCGGAAAGGAGATGGGACCATGAGAAAAACCTGGATGATATCTGTAGTGTTAGTATTATTAGCTGGTTTTCTTTTAGGGGGCAGCCTGGTGGCAGAAAATACCGGAACCCCACTGTTATCCGGGTTGCTGGGTACGGAAACTACCGAGAAAGCTTCTAGTACAGTGCCAATTAATACTGCAAGTGCTATTGCCTCCTTACCTATGGGAGTGGCAGATATTGCCGAAAAGGCTGGACCAGCAGTAGTTAATATTGAAGCCCGGATAAAAGTTAGTACAGGTATGTCAGATCCGTTTATGAACGATCCTTTTTTCAGGCAGTTTTTTGGAGGAAATTTACCTACCTTTCCTCAGTCACGTTATGAGAAGGGTATAGGTACTGGTTTTATTATCTCTTCTGATGGCTACATCGTTACTAACCAGCATGTAGTTAATAATGCTGAGGAGGTTATGGTTAAGCTAACGGAAAGAGAAAAGAGTATTCCAGCTAAGGTAGTTGGTCAGGATTATGAACTTGATTTGGCGGTTTTAAAAATCGAAGGGGAAAACTACCCAACAATACCCATGGGTGATTCCGATAAGATGAGGGTGGGGGATTGGGTAGTGGCTATTGGCCAGCCCTATGGCCTGGATCATACCGTTACTACTGGAGTGGTTTCAGCCAAAGGACGCCCCATTACGATTGAAGATCGCAATTATAAGAATTTGATTCAGACGGATGCAGCCATTAACCCTGGCAACAGTGGTGGACCATTGTTAAACATGGCAGGACAAGTAATTGCCATTAACACTGCAGTTAATGCCCAGGCTCAGGGAATTGGCTTTGCAATTCCCATTAATACTGCGAAAAATGTCTTAACCGAGTTAATGAATGGCCAGAAGGTAATTAGACCGTATATGGGCATAAGAATGGTAGACTTGGATGAACAAATATGTAGTGAACTGGGACTGCCCGCAAATACCCGGGGAGCAGTTGTAGTTGAGGTTGTCGCAGGCAGCCCAGCAGCCAGGGGGGGATTGCAGTCTTTGGATGTAATTCAAAAACTTGACTCAACCGAAATTACTTCAGCTACTGGTGTCCAGTCGTTTATAGAACAAAAGAAGGTTGGGGATAAACTTAAAATTCAAGTGCTTCGGCAGGGCAAGAACATTACCTTAAATGTAACCTTAATTGCTAAACCTTAATATATGAATAATGCCTTCGTAGCATTTTTGGTATGCTCCTACTTATAATGAACAGTATTAATATTTATAAAACTACCACAATGGGATCATATCATTTTGCTGCGGGGGCTTTTTTATCGATAAGGATGAAGTTAGTATGATTGAGAAAATTGCTTACGACATTGCAGCTCATGGGGGAAGAGCATTTTTTACCGGTGGTTTTGTACGTGACTATCTTTTAACAGGTCAAAATAATACGGGAAAAGATATAGATATCGAAATATTTGGGCTTAACCAGGATGAACTCCTGACTATTCTCAATACCTATGGCCGAAGCCAGATAGTGGGAAAATCATTTCCGATAATAAAACTGAAAAAATACCCTCAATGGGATTTTACCCTGCCCCTAAGAACTGATATTAGTTATCATGAGGCTTGTGCCCGGCGCGATTTTACCATTAATGCTATGATGATAGATATTTTAAGCGGTGAGATCCTTGATTTCTTAGGAGGACAAAGGGATTTAAAAAATAGGCTTATCCGTCATACTAACAAGCATGTTTTTCTTCTAGATCCGCTCCGCGCCTATCGGGCAGTCCAATTAGCAGCTCGCCTTGAATTTCAAATTGACAGCACCACTCTGGAAATAGTAAAATACTGTTCCTTAGACAATATTAAACCAGAACGGATTTTGCAGGAAATAGGTAAGTTACTTCTTTTAGGAAAGCGCCCCTCTATTGGACTGAGGTATATGCAAGAAGCAGGTATCCTAGAACGCAGGCATCCTATGTTGTTTAATCTGATCAATTGTGAGCAATCACCTGTTAATCATCCCGAAGGAGATGTTTGGGAACACACCTTAAAAGTTGTTGACGTGGCAGCAAGTCTTAAACATAAGTCCCGCAGCCCTGAGGTTTTAATGTTTGCTGCTCTGCTGCATGACCTGGGTAAGCCAGCCACCACTCGCAACCACGAGGGTAAAACAACCGCTTATGGACATGATGTAAAGGGGAAGAAGCTGGCTCATTGTTTTCTTAATGACTTAAATGCTTCCAATCGTCTTATTGCAGGGGTTAGCAAACTGGTAAAAGAACATATGCATCCAGTATTACTTTACAAAAACCAGGAAAATGTTAGTGATAAGGCCATACGAAAACTAGTTAACCGGGTAAACGTCAAGGAACTTTTACTGCTGGCTGAAGCTGATTTCAGAGGGCGGGGGCAGGAACGGGATTTTAAGCCGGTTGAGGAATGGCTTAATCATAGAATAAAGAGTATAGGATTAAATCCGGAGGAGAAAATTGAACCCTTAATAAAAGGCAGGGATCTGATTAAGCTGGGCTTAACTCCAGGAAGTGATTTCCGCCGGATATTAGATATGGCTTTTGCATTGCAGTTGGAGGGTAAATCTCGCCAGGAAATATTGGAATGGTTAAGTAACATTGAGGTGAGGTAATGAATAATATCTTAAAACTTCCAAATGAAATCCCGGACCGTGAAGTAAGTGAAGCCCTTATACCTGACCGGGGAATTCTTATCGAACGTATTATTTCAACCGGGCAGTCTTCACCACCTGGTTTCTGGTATGAACAGGAGCGCGACGAATGGGTAGTCCTCCTGCAAGGAGAAGCAGAATTACTTTGGGAAAATGGTCGAAAGCTTACCCTGGGACCTGGTGATTGGGTTTTTATTTCTGCTGGTGAGCGCCATAGAGTACAATGGACTTCTGCTAGTCCACCCTGTATTTGGCTTGCGGTGCATGGCAAAATGGCCTGAAGTATTACATGGTGATATAACTACGAGTTATTATTAATATAATTATATATATGTTATATTAATATAACAGTATGGTTGGTTAAGGAAAGCATAATACTAATTTTGAGAAAGGGTGTTTGATCGTTGGGCAAAGTTATTGATGCCAGGGGGCTTAGCTGCCCGCAACCGGTAATAATGACTAAAAAAGCCATGGATGAACCTGGAGGTAATAATTTTACAACCATAGTGAACCAAATAGTTGCCTTGGAGAATATAGGAAAGCTTGCTAAAAGTCAGGGTTATGATGTAGAAGTTGAACAAAATAATGAAGATTATTATATTCATTTGACCAAGATGGCTGGTAATGATGATGATATTGATCATGAAGAAGGGAAAGCGGTTATCATGGTTCGCAGCAATCTTTTTGGGCAGGGCGAATCCGAACTTGGGCAGCTTTTAATGAAAAACTTTTTATATAGTTTAAATGAGATTGGTACCAGTATCAGCTACATTATTTTCATGAATAGTGGTATATTTTTAGCTTTAGAAGGGTCTCCTGTGCTTGATAACCTTAGGGTGCTGGAGCAAAAGGGAACCGAGATACTATCCTGCGGCACCTGCCTGGACTATTACCAGGCTAAAAATAAATTAGCTATTGGCAGTATTACCAATATGTACACGGCCTTGGAAATACTAACAACAGCAGGTCGAAGTATTGTACTGTAAAGGAAGTGCATTATCGTGATTTATATGGATAATGCGGCAACCAGCTATCCTAAACCGGAAAGTGTCTATACTGCGGTTGACCATTTCAACCGCAATTTGGGAGGAAACCCTGGGCGCGGCAGTCACCACGCCACCTTAAAGGCGGGATCTATACTTCTGGAGGCCAGGGAGGCTTTAGCACAGCTTTTTGAAGTTCCCGATTGTGAGCAAATTGCGTTTACCTCCAATATAACTGAATCATTAAATATTGCTTTAAAAGGTTTTCTTCACCCAGGTGATCATGTAATAAGTACCAGTATGGAACATAATTCTGTAGCCCGGCCACTATATGCCCTTACCTTGCAAGGGATAGAATGGACAGTAGTACATTGTTGTCCAGATGGCAGCCTAGACCCTGAAAATATAGGTAAAGCTATAAAACCTAATACCCGCATGGTTTGCATGTTACATGCTTCTAATCTTACTGGTACTATAATGCCGATTGCCCAGGTGGGTAAAATATGCCGGGAAAACGGCCTGATTTTCGTGGTCGATAGTGCCCAAAGCGCAGGTATTTTACCTATTAATGTAGTTGAGCAGAATATTGATATCTTAGCTTTTACCGGACACAAAGGATTATTAGGGTTACAAGGTACAGGTGGGATTTATGTATCACCAAAAGTTGACCTAACCCCACTTAAGCAAGGGGGAACTGGGTCTTTATCAGAACATTTATATCATCCAGAATTTATGCCAGACCGCCTGGAAAGCGGTACACCTAATACACCAGGAATAGTTGGCCTAATGGCCGGAGTTCAATTTATCTCCAAAACTGGGCTTATGAATATACACCAGCACGAACAAGAGTTAACAGCTATGCTTTATAATGGGTTAAAAGAAATTAAGGGAGTTAAGTTATATGGACCAGGAGATTGTCAGAGGCAGACAGCAGTAATAGCTTTTAATATAAGTAATATGGATTGCGGCGAATTAAGCATGCAGCTTGATTACCAATATGGTATAGTAACTCGTTCGGGCTTGCACTGTGCTCCGCTGGCCCACCAGACAATTGGGACACTAGAGGAAGGTACGTGTCGTCTCAGTCCCGGATATTTTACTACCAGAGATGAAATTGAGATGGTTATTCGGGCTATCTATGAAATAGCTCAGCAAGGATAATGATTATTATTGCCTTCCGGAAAACCGCATGTAGTAAATGCCAAGCAGAGGTTTAAAATGATACTTGCGATGATTAAATCATAGTACTGCTTAATTGAAGGGGAAAGTCGCAGTGAATAAAGGCTAAAAGGGAGCTAGCGAATCAACCTTACGTCAACTAAGAGGAGGACTAAAAATGGCAAAAAGGACTATTGTTAAAATAGATGAGAAATTATGCAATGGTTGCGGGGCATGTATAAGCCCTTGTGCGGAAGGAGCACTGGAATTAGTTAATGGTAAGGCCAAGGTTATTAAAGAGGAGCTTTGTGATGGAGCAGGTTTCTGTCTGGGAATCTGCCCAACCGGAGCCTTATCTCTGGAGAATCGTGAAGCCCCGGAATTTTCAGAACAAGCTGTTAAAGAACTTTCCCGTATTCACCCCCGGAATTATATTCCTCAGAAATGTTATGAGTGTGGTACGGATGAAGAAAAGGCTTATTTACTCCCAGTTAAACGGCGGGGGCAATCGCTGTGGATATGCACCCGGTGTTTACCGAAGTTAATACATGGGTAAATTGCTGATAAGTAAATTAGACAGCATAAACTAAGATTAGTTTATATTAGATGGGTAAAATTACCTAATATTAAGGGTTGTATTATTTATAACTAATAGATATAATAAAAGTACGGTGGCGGAGAACTTAAGAATATAATATCTTAGGTCAATAAGTCATTTAGTGAGAGAATCCCAAGAATAGTACAGTAAAATCTTATTTATATAATGTTTCCCAATTCCAAAAGGTTAAATATTTCAGGTGGTTCCTTAGAGAAAGGTCAGTTTAAACTTTATGCCAGTTGAGTTGATTGTTCTCCGCCACCTATAATAACAAATATAACATTAAGTGCCTTTATAAGAATAATCTTATAAAGGCACTTTTTTTAGGGCTATTCTGCTAATAATAGCCTTTTATGATATAGTATAAAATAATCTAATTATTAATAACTGATTCCAGGGAGGATATGACTTGCCTGTTCAGATGCAAAGCTTAAAGGGACATGTATGTTTAATTACCGGAGCCAGCCGGGGAATTGGAGCGCATATTGCTTGTAAGGTAGCTGCTGCCGGAGCCTTGACTGTAATTAATTATCTTAATTCAGAGCACCAGGCGCTACAGCTTGTTGAGCAATTACAGATTAATGGTTACCAGGCAATGGCAGTAAAGGCCGATATAAGCCAGGGCGAGGATGTTGAGAAAATATTTGCTTATATTGAGAACAAATATGGCGAAGTAGACATGTTGGTTAATAATGCCGGAATCTCTTTAAGGCGGTTATTTATAGACACAAGTGAAGCAGAGTGGCAGGAAGTTATCGATATTAATTTAAAAGGAAGTTTTTTATGTTGCCGTCGCGCACTCCCGGCTATGATAAGAAATCGCTTTGGACGTATTGTTAATATAGCATCTATCTGGGGATTAAGGGGGGCTTCCTGTGAGGTAGTTTACGCTGTTTCCAAGGGTGGCCTGATTGCTTTAACCAAGTCTTTGGCTGCTGAAATGGGACCTTCGGGAATTAATGTGAATGCTGTTGCTCCAGGACCGGTAGAAACCGATATGCTTTACCATGAACTGGAAGATGATGATAGAAATGCCCTAATCGGTGAGATACCGCTTAGAAGGCTGGCTATACCGGATGATATTGCTTCAGCTTGCCTTTTTCTCCTTTCCCCGGCTGGGTCTTATATAAATGGTCAGATAATTAGTTTAGATGGTGGCTGGAAAGTATAGTCTAAACTACACTGTATTGATGTAAAATATATATGGAGGAAATATCGTGAAAATAGCTCGTAATGACCCTTGTTGGTGTGGCAGCGGAAAAAAATATAAAAAATGCCACTTGGAAATAGATCTGCGTTTAGAAGAACTGCATAAAGAAGGTTACCCTATTCCTACCCCGGATATTTTTAAGACAGATGAGCAGATTGAAGGAATACGCCGGGCATGCCAATTAAGCAGGGAGATTCTAGATATACTAGAGAGGAAGGTCATACCCGGAGTAACTACCGAGGCTTTAGACGCCTGGGTTTATGAATATACCATAACCCATGGGGCTTACCCCGCACCTTTGAATTACAACGGGTTTCCCAAAAGCATTTGCACTTCTATAAATGAGGTTATATGCCATGGTATACCTGGTTCAAGAGAATTACAGGATGGTGACATTGTCAATATTGATATAACCTGTTTGCTCGATGGCTATTATGGTGATACCAGCCGGATGTATCTGGTTGGTAATCCGTCACCAGAAGCTCGAAAACTAGTTCGGGTAGCCCGGGAATGTATGTATCTGGGGATAGAACAGGTTCGACCTTATAATCGTATTGGGGATATAGCTTATGCTATTGAGCAACATGCCCATAAGCATGGTTATTCTGTGGTACGAAATTATGGTGGACATGGAATTGGAGTGGATTTCCATGAGGAGCCTTTTGTGCAGCATTATGGTGATAAGGACTGTGGGATGATACTAGTTCCTAATATGGTTTTTACTATAGAACCTATGATTAATGTTGGAACTTATAAATGCCGGATCTTAGATGACGGCTGGACAGCGGTAACACTTGACGGAAGCCTTTCTGCTCAGTGGGAACATACCGTACGGGTGACCGAAAACGGGGTGGAAATTTTAAGTGAATAGTTTTAGTGTCTTTTCCAAAACTGTTATACCAGGCACTTCTTAATTACTCTTGTCTAAAATAAGTTATAATAGTAAAATCGAATAACATAAGATACCAAATATCTTAAAAAGGGGATTGACTATGGGTAAAATCAGGCTTTATACAGATAGCGGCTGTGATTTGGATATAGCTATTCTCAAACAGCTACAGGTTAGATTATTCTGTTTATCAGTTACCATCAAGGATAAGACCTATCAGGATCGTCTAAACATCAATCCTACGGAGTTTTACCACCAGATTGCTGAACCAGGGGTAATTCCTCGAACTGCCCAGATTCCACCGGCTGTGTTTGAGGAGGAATTCACGCGGGTTATGGCCGAAGGTGATGATGACATTATCTATATTGCCTTTTCTTCAGCTTTAAGTGGTACCTACCAGTCGGCCTGTGTTGCCAGGGATATGGTTAATCCTGGGAGAATTACCGTAATAGATTCCCAGAGTGCTTCAATTGGCCTTGGCCTAATAGTGGTAAACGCTGCTCATAATATTGTCGCAGGTAAGAGTAAAGAAGAAGTTATTGCAGGGATAAATGATTATATAAGTCGTATCCAACATATTTTTATTGTCGGTAACTTTGAAATGCTGAAAAGGGGGGGGCGAATTAGCACTACCTCGGCTTTTCTGGGTAATTTGCTCAATATCAAGCTGATTGCGCACTTTATCGAAGGAAAGATTCATCCTTTAGAGAAAGCGCATGGGGTAAAGAGGGCCAAAAAAAGGATGTTAGAGATAATGGAGGAAAGAGGCTATCATTTGGCAGAACAGGTGATAGGCATAAGTCATTCCAATGACCCAGAGGGTGCACTGGAGATTAAGCATCTAATCGAAGAAAAATTTGGGTGTAAAGAATTTTTAATATCGGAGATTGGAGCAGTAATCGGGGCTCATGTAGGAGCTGGAACTTATTCAATTTTCTTTTTGACCCCACCCCGAAACTAAATGAGCCTGGAATAGGGGGAAGTTTATCCCCCTGTTTAATTAGTGGCCGAACAGGATTTGTTCATAAACAGCTATGTAGTCATTTATCATTCTTTCCTGGCTAAAACGCTGCTCAACCCATTGGCGGCATTCCTTCCTATTCAAATCGGTAACTGACTGTAACTTTTCGCAGGCTTCAAGCACATTATTTACTAGAAAACCGGTATGCCCATTATTTATTATTTCTGGCATTGATCCCCGCTGGAATGCAATAACCGGAGTTCCACAGGCCATTGCTTCAACTACACTGAGACCAAATGGCTCATCAAAGCAAATAGGATGAAGTAAAGCATAAGCATGGCCTAACAATTCGTTCCGTTGAACAGGGCCGGCTGAGCCCAGGTAGAATACATTTCGGTTGTCAATCTTGGGAGCGATACAGGTATTGTAATAATTCTTGTCCTGAATAATACCGGCAATATATAGTTTAGCTCCATATTCCTGGGCAATTGCAATTGCCTCTGCAGTTCCTTTGTCAGGATGGATACGCCCGAAATAAAGTAGATAGTCTCCAGGATGCTCAACTAGGGTGAAACTATCTAAGTTAATACCATGATAGACTGTGGCCAGGTAATCAAGTTCAGGGCTGCGGTCGGCATCGCTAATAGATACATAAAAGTTATCCTGGTTATACTCGCGGTAAATCGGTATTATTTTAGGAGAGGAAAACCCATGAATAGTAGTGATAACCGGAGTATTAACTAGGCGGCTATATGATAAGGGCATGAAATCATAGTTGTTGTGAATCAGGTCAAATTTATCTGCTTGTTCAAAAAGGTAGGCTATGTGTAAAGCTTCCCACACCTTTGGGTCTATTTCTTCATTTTCTTCATAAGGATATGGGCATATATATTCTAATTGGGCTGATGTCTGGGAATCCCCGGTGGCAAAAAGGGTTACATCTATACCATTCTTCACCAGGCCTTCAGCTAATAATGATACTACCTGTTCCCAGGGACCGTAATGACGCGGGGGTGTTCTCCAGGCTATTGGTGATAATAAAGCTACTTTCATTTCTTCTACTCCTTATAATTATTATGTAAATACACCAAGAATCCATATAGTTGACCTAAAGATTTATTACCTCATTAAATACTCTTGGTAAGTGCTGTACATTTTTTTTAAGTTTACCTGGGGATTAACATAGAACTCATCTTTATAGAACCCTTGTAACCAGGATTGATCGTTGTTATCAGCCTCTATACCAGGTGTAATGGGTAGTTGTGCCCAGGTGGCAGCAGCTGGTTTACTGGTATTGTCATGATGAAATAACCCAAAATAGCGCTCGTGGATGTTTTGCCTTAATGGAGGAGATGCCCAAAGATCCGGGGCATAATCACTGTAACACCACGCCAGAGCACCCATAAAGCCCTGGTTTTGGAGTAAAGCCAGGGATTTGCGGTAATATTGGCAAACTTCCTCTTCGCTAAACAGCGGGCATTTTAACTGAGCTTTTTTGTCTCTTAATAAGGGGTTTGATGCTGGCTGTGATGGTGCCCCGAATTCTTGCATAAGTAAGGGGATAGACTTACCAGCTAGCCAGGAAGTAACAATACCCAGAAAAGGCAGGATATTTGCATCCAGGGGCTGCTCTGCCCAGGATAAGTAGAAGGGATAAGCATGCATAGAAAGAAAATCACAGTAATCTGCGGCATCTTCGGGCCAGAGTTGGCGGTCTTCCTCTAAATCCTCAGCATGCATACCCAAGGTTATCGGAACACCGTCACTATAATTTTTAATGCAGCTGCTCATTTTTTTAAGCCATTGCCGGGCAAGTTCACGGTTAGGTGGTATAATGCAATTAGATGGTTCATTACCTAGATCATAAGCCATAATGGCTGGATGGTTTTTTAAAGCACTACATACTTCTCTAATCTGGAGCATTTGGGCTTTAATTACTTCATCATCGGTGTAATAGTTTCTTATTGTATCATTAAGTAATTTTCCCCCTGAATAAATAGGAAAGCGTTGGGAAATGAAACTATGCTTAAGCAACCACTCTGGAAACCAGTTTACCCCGCTCATATGCCCACAAAAAAATGTTGGCATTAGTTGGATACCAATGTTATAGGCTAGGTCGGCTGTTGTTTTTAAATTAGCTAAAGCCTGTGGAGATATACTGCAAGCATATGGTTGGAAATTCTCCCACTGCAGAAAAATACGTACTACCTTTAGATTATGTTTAGCAATTAGCTTAAAATCCCTTGCCACCTCACTGGGTGCGAAATCATGCCACCAGTACATAGCTTTACTAGCCGGCCAGTAATTAATCCCCGTAATGAAGGTGTTGTTCTCCTGCAAATGATTCTTCATTAAATATAGTATGGGGCTTGTTGTTAAAAGATATACCTTGTGATTCTATTTATACTCCTTAGAAGCAATAGCTACCATTACATAGCCATTGTAGATTTGGGCTAAAACTTTTATTGGGTTGGACAAAGTATTTTTGAACTTAAAGTCAGCACCTCCCCAGGATACAGTTGCATCTTGGTCTAAAGGTATGTAGCTAACTGAAATAGTATGGGGATGTCTTTCTACTACCTGCAGTTGGGATTCTAATATACAATTATAAAGAGTTGTTGAGGTCTGGCATATGCCACCACCAACTCCTGGAAATACCTTTTTATCTATGATAATAGGTGCATAATGGTATCCTGCCGTAGCTGTCCTTTCGCCTAATATGTTATTAAATGAAAATATTTCACCACTTGCGACTATAGTTCCATTTATTTTTTCACAGGAAAGGCGGACATTTTCATTCCTTTCAGCCGGACTTCCAGATAAATTGGTAAAATACCCAGCAATAAGATCCTCCCCCGGCCATAAAACCTTTATTTCAGGGTAAGCAGATAGTGATCCCCAATCAGGTAGGTTAAATGTAAGCTCAGGGTCAGGCCCTTCATAATTAAAGCTGTGGATGATAATTGCTTGGGTTTTATTATTGTAGTCAATCTCATAGTTTAACTGTCGGGCTACAAAACTTAATGGCAGATATATTTGATCCAAGGGTAGGAATTCTTCCGAAATGGCTTGGAGCCTTTTCAGGGGAATGTTTATATAGTCCCCAGCTTCCAGCATAAATTCCTGCGATCTTTTAGTTATCATTATAATGTTGTCAGTTATCTCGATTTGAGCATCAAGTGTTGACATACAATCACTTAGGGAAATATATGAAATGCCTCTATCATCTATGAAGGCGGAGAATTTAAGCGGGGCTGCTTGCCCATCAATATAGATAGGAATAGTCCTGGATATTTTGGGTAGTATTTTTTCTTTATTAATCTCTGCCCATGCAGTTGAAGTTAAACCTAACCATAAAACAGTTACCGATAAAAATAAAATGATCATTTTTCTCATTATCGACTCTCCTAATTCAAATGTTTTCCTGTTCAGATTGATATGAGCAATAATTAATTATGCCAGACACAATAAGTAAAGTTAAAACCATACCTGCATCGAGCTATTGCCCAAACAAATGTTTAATCTAAATAAGAATATATAATATTGTTTGGAAAATATTTACATAAATACGGCGATTATTAAAAAAGAAATGATTTAAGATATGCAAAACCTGGACTATATATGACAAAAAAACCCGGAGTTTTTACTCCGGGTTTAAAAAAATTAACTAATTGAGGATTTAACCTGTTGTATATCCTTGGTATCAGCCTGAGTAGCAGGTTTATAAAAACCTTTATTTGTGGCTACTTGAAAAAGTTGATAGTGAAATTGTTCATCTGAATTTCTAGTCTGTTGTAAAATCTGACGTAATTGTTGATTAGATGTTTCACTTATAATATTGGCATAAGTGCTAAGACTACCTTTCATCATAGAAAGAACATCATTAACCATTTCCTTATCGGTCATATGCTGCATTTTTTCATCTCCTTATCCCAAAAAACTTAATAATTTCTGCCGGGTCTGAGACGCTGATTGGGCTGACTGTTGAAACATTTGCTTGATTTGAGGATCTTGGGCTTGAGAAGCATAAAAATTGAGTTTCTTTTCGTTGTTTTCATGAGCGCCAATCAAGTGTCTGAGACTTTGTAATTCCATTTGATTGATATTCATGCCCTTGCTCCTTTCATTAGATTGAATTTGAATACACTATTATATTCTCTCCTATCAGTCATTCTATACGTACCATTTAGAGCCTGAAGTCTGATAATTTGAATTAGAAATAATAAACCTTATGGATTAAAAATAATTGCAAAGAAATAACAGCAAGTGTTAATTAGTTTAAACCACTGCATTTTTCACATCAAATAATTGATGGAATATTAAATTTAGGTGGATATTATTTTGAATTGCCAAAAATGTACTATATATAAAAAATGAGGAAGATAATCTTTATGTTGGCTAATTATCGCATTATATAAATAATCCCAAAAAGCCGAATGACCATTTACTATTTAGGGAAATATACAAAAAAGCCTGAAAATAAGCAATAAAACATTATTTAAGACCAAGGTGGCCAATACATGGTAATTACATCACTAATCAGTTATGATATAATAAAATTGTTCTTTATTCGACAAAAAATCTAAAAATTTGAGGAGTGAATTGACTAATGGATTTTGGACTAACCGAAGATCAAAAAATGTTTAAAAGGACTTTTGCTGACTTCTCCGATGAAGTTGTATTACCTGGTGCAGCAGAACGGGACGAAAAAGAAGAATTTGATTTAGAATGCTGGAACAAGATGGCTGAGCTCGGACTTGGTGGCCTAATTGTTCCTGAGGAACTTGGCGGGACCAATGCAGGAGCCCTGGTTTACGCAATGGCGGTTGAAGAGATATCACGTAACTGTGCATCGATGGGTGTTACTTTATCAGCCCATACTTCTCTTTGCGTATGGCCTATTCTTCACTTTGCCAATCCTGAACAGAAAGAAAGATGGATTCCCAAACTCGCTTCCGGTGAACACCTGGGTGCATTAGGGCTAACTGAGCCTGGGGCCGGATCAGACCTGGGGGCAACTGCTCTGACAGCTGTTAAAGATGGTAATAATTATATCCTTAATGGAACCAAAATCTTTATTACCAATGGCTATTATGCTAACACCTATGTAATCCTGGCTCGTACCGGGGCTAAAGAGGATAAACACGGTAATAGCTCCTATTTTGTTGTTGAAAAAGGAACTCCGGGATTTAAAATGGGTAAAAAGGAGAGTAAATTAGGTATCCGCGCTTCCGCAACTTATGAATTAATTTTTGAGGATTGCGTAGTCCCAGCCGAAAACTTAATTGGTAAAGAAGGCGATGGTTTTAAACAGACCATGCATGTCCTAAACGGCGGCCGTGTAGGAATTGCTGCCCAGGCATTAGGAATTGCTGAAGGCGCATACCGTTATGCTCTTGATTATGCCCTGGAACGTAAACAGTTTGGTCGTCCTATTTTTGACCAGCAGGCTGTATCTTTTAAATTAGCCAACATGGCAATGAAAATTCAAGCTGCCCGTAACCTGGTTTATGAAGTTGCCTGGAGGGAAGATAACGGCTTACCTTACCAGAGACAAGGTGCGTTTGCCAAATGTTATGCCGGAGATGTAGCCATGGAAGTAACAACGGAAGCTGTCCAGGTACTAGGTGGTTATGGATACATTCGTGAATACCCGGTAGAACGCATGATGAGAGATGCCAAGATTACCCAGATCTATGAAGGTACCAACGAAATCCAGAGAGTAACTATTGCTTCTTGTCTAAAAAAAGGCGACATCAGCAACTACCAATACTAATCGATTAATAATAATTTATAAAACAGTGCAATTAAGAAGCTGTCCATTTAATAAAAGGATGGCTTCTTATTATTTTTATTATCGTGCTAACAAACGGTGGCCGCTAGCTCAATAATAAAGAACCCCTATTTTTACTCTCGTAAAATGCAGTTATATTACCCCGAATATAAAAGAAATATGCTGATAAATTCACATAAACAGATATAATCATTCATCTCTGCCCCTTACCTGAGTGTCCCAATTTACGATAATATACCCATTCGAGGAATTAATTTTTGATAACAAAAGAATAGAGAAAGGAGGATGTAGTTTTAATAAAATTACTTGGGGTAGTTAGCCTCTAAAATTGTTCTAATTAAATACCTGCAAGGATGCAGGGATATGTATTCAAGGAGGAATTATTGAATGATTATTAATCACAACATTGCTGCGTTAAATACCTATCGCCAGTTGACTAATAATAACGTCATGGGCAACAAAGCCTTGGAAAAACTGTCGTCCGGTTTGCGCATCAACCGCGCTGGCGACGACGCCGCCGGCCTTGCCATCAGTGAAAAGATGCGGGCACAAATTCGCGGTCTTGATCAGGCTGCAAGAAATGCCCAGGACGGCATCTCCATGATCCAGACCGCTGAGGGCGCTTTGCAGGAAACGCACAGCATTCTCCAGCGTATGCGGGAACTGGCGGCCCAGGCAGCTAACGACACCAACGTGGAAGTTGACCGGGAAGAGATCCAGAAGGAAATCAACCAGTTAACTTCTGAGATCAACCGTATCGGTAACACCACCGAGTTCAATACCCAGAAGCTATTGAAAGGTAAGGATGTTGCTGTTGTTGAAACGGCCGCTAACATGAATACAATTACTTCAGGGGAAAAAGCAATTTCAGGTGGGGAAGTTACAGCATTAAGTATTGACAAAAAGAGCACTATAGCACAAGCCTCAACGACATATGTTCAGGCTTCAACCAGCAAAGCTACTGGCGAGGTAAACAATTTTATTATTGATAGTAACAGCATTATGGGTAAAAAGGCGTCTGTTCAAGTCGCCAATGGTATTAGCTTTGAAGCAAAGGATATTGGTGACGATCTAAACAATCGTGCTATCGTTATCCAGCAGGCTACCGGTTACGATGCTGCTTCTACGGTATCATATGCAGGCGGAGTTTACACCTTTACGATTGGTACCAATGGGACAGGAGATTCCCTGGTTAGTAACCGCGGGGAATTATTTAACGAAATTAACGATCTTATTTTAGGTTCAGGCGACGCAGATGTTCAAAAACTTACAGTAAAACCGCTAACATCAAGTACCGAAGAAGAAGTTACTAATGTCACTACCAACGGTGTTTTAACCGGTGGCCTTGACGAACAAAAAGGTAAATATACCTTTGAAGTTACGGATGCGTTTGATGAAGTCGGCGATACCGTAACTATTGCAGGTCAAACTTTCTGGGCCGTACTGGGCACTGCGGATTATACTAAAGGAGAGTTTTCCATTGGTACTGATGCTAAAACTCTTAAGAATGAAACAGACCAGGCAACAGAGTTAGCAAAAGCAATAGCGGCTAATAACGTAATAGCCGGAAGATTTACGGTAACGGATAACGCAGACGGGACAATCACTCTTGAAGAAAAGACAGGTGCGGCAACGGGAGTTGATTTGTCCACTCCGACATTCGCTGGAAGCGGTACCGATGATAAGCTAATTATCACTAATCCCGGCGGCCAGAACTTAAAGAGTGTTAACCTGATTATGTTGGATAAGGACCAGACAGGAGCGCAGGGTGCAACCGACGCGTTAGATTCATTTAAATTAGAAACAAAAAATAATACTAATAATTTGAACGGAGTAAAAATTCAATTCGCCAACTCACTGACCGCAGCAGCGGGCGGTGTTATAAGGACCGTATGGGATGCCAGTACGAACACTTTAACCATAGATGGTTCGTTTAACAGTACGGGTGAGACTGCGGCAAATTTAAGCACACAGCTTGCAACTGCCATTGAAAACGGTTTGGTGGCTGCAGGTTTTACAGAAGCTAAAAATCTTGAGGTAACGAATATGACTTCTGCCACCGCAGAGGATGCCGTCGGACAATTTGCAGGTAATAGTGTCACCTTTAGCGGTGGTATAACAGATGTAAAAATGGGTACTTTGGCTGTTGACCATGAAGGCGGGAATCTTAACATTTATCTGGCCTATGATAACGCCAGTGAAAACACCGTCGACAAGATTCAAGCCCTGGTTAATAAGTTAGACACCATAGAAGGTGGCATAGATTTCAAAAAATTACAATTCTCTACAGAGGGCAACTGGGATACTTCCACCTTTGGTCAATCCCTAACCAAAGCCACAGGTGTCTTTACCGGTGGTGTAGGAGAAGTGAAAGGGGAATACAGCTTAAAAATCACCAAGGCCTTTGAAGAGGGCGATATTGTTGAATTCAAAGGACAGGTTTTCAGGGCTGTGGCCAGTGATGCAGTTGCCAGCAAAGGTGAGTTTAACGTGCTTGGTGGGGACATCACCGGTCAGGCAGCTGGGCTTGCCGATGCCATTGCGATGAACAGTGTGCTTAAGGGCACATACACAGCATCTGCCTGGATGGGTGAAATAACTATTAAAGAAAAGGCACCTACCGGCAGTGATTTAATCCCATCCGATCTATCCAGCGTCAAGTGGGCTGGCACGCGGGGCGAGTATACTGTGGATATGTCGAATCTGCTGGAAAATGGCGCCGCTTTTATCCTGGATGGCGAAGAAATAATTGTGTCGAATAAAGCGCAGCATTCTGGCTATGCAGATGGTACTGCTATTAAGGTAGCCGCGAATCCGGCTGATCAAGCACAGGCTTTGGCCGATGCAATTAATAAGAATGCTAAACTTAAAGGCAAGTATGAGGCTTCAGTGGATGCAACTGGAAATCTGGCATTAAGGCAGCTGTCCGGGTCAGAAATAGGCCCAGCCGTATTCACAAAGAATTCTTCCATCGGCAACTTTAAAGCTAGTTTCCAGATTGGTGCCAATAGCGGCCAGAGCATGACTATTGAACTGGGGGATATGCGCTCTGTAGCCCTGGGCGTAAGTGGCGATGGTTCTATAGCGACGGTTACGGCCAAGAACAGTCAAGTAGCTTCCTATGTTACAGTTGCCAACGTAACTGACGGGTCAACTAACAATAACGTCGAATTTGCTCTCGATGTGTCCACCTTTGAAAAGGCATCTGCAGCCCTTAGCGTTATCAATGACGCTATTGAAATGGTTTCTGCCGAACGTTCCAAGCTGGGTGCCTACCAGAACCGCGTGGAGCACACCATCAACAACCTCGGAACCTCTTCTGAGAACCTGACCGCTGCCGAGTCTCGTATCCGCGACGTCGACATGGCCAAGGAAATTATGGAATTCACCAAGCAGAACATCCTTGCTCAGGCAGCACAAGCAATGCTGGCCCAGGCCAACCAGCAGCCGCAAGGCGTACTCCAGCTCCTGCGGTAGGCGCATTCTAGAAAGGCTAAATAAGAGCCAGGGGATCATTCCTCTGGCTCCTTTCCTATGTAGCGAAAACTTAAGTTTCAGCTACGGGAGAGGAGTAAACACATTTCGTAGCGGAGACTTCAGTCTCCGCGAAAACTAAAAAAAATGGGTGTTTCGCTATATGGGGAAAACACAACAACCAAGGGGCCTCAGGGCAACCCTGAGGCCCCTTTTCTACATAACCGATGAAATAGGAGCACAAGGGGCTACTTCCTTTGTGTTGTTATAGGTTTGGCTTAGTGCTCTTTTTAAAAGCCAAAGGCTAGCCGTCCAGTGCTTGCAGGTAAACATAAAAAACTGGTGACATTTCAGGTTTCCCCGAAGGGGCAGTCTTCATGTAAACAGCCAGAGGCGGTTCTTGTGGTAGACCGTTTGATAAAGTACCGGAAACCGGTTGCTTAATATATCGTCCTGTTCGCTCTTGCGTTCGGGACTATGCGGGATTAACCTATATCATTGCTTTTATTTATTATATTATTGGCAACAGAGAGGATTTTGCTTTCCTGTTTGAGAATAGAACCCTAAACTTACAACATACATAGGAGGATTAATATGCCCAAACATTACCTGGTGCCCGATTACATACTGGAATATAAATGTGCCTGCTGCACCGAATGCTGCAAGCGCTGGAGGATTATCATCGACAGGGATACCGTTGAAAAATACGACCGGCTGGCCGCCGAAGATGAGGAGCTGTCTGCCATGCTGCAAGAAGGCCTGCAAAAGGATAAGACCGGCAAGGCGGCAGTGCGGCTAAAGAATATAGTCAAGAAAACAATCGTGGAGGAAAACGGAGAACAAAAGGAAATATTAAGCGTTGACGACGCCGTCTGTCCCTTCCTGAACGGCGAAGGGCTGTGCGCCATCCAGAAAAGGCACGGCATCGGCGCTCTGTCCGACACCTGCAAGATATTCCCCCGTACTATCTTTAAAACCGAGCGAGGTTTGGAGATGGCTTTCACCTATGCCTGTAAGACCGCCGCAAAGACACTTAAGAAAAAGCATATGGTCGAATTCTTTCAGGACCCGCCGGGGTTTGATTTCCCCGAACTGCACAGCCAGTACGGCAGGATTGGGGACGTGCTGGAAAGAAAAAAGCAGGGAAAGAGCAGCTACTTTGAAGTGGAAGCGCTGCTCATTGACATCATGCAGTTCCGGGATATTGACATCGACACCAGGTTTATCCTCGCCGGCATTGTCATCGACAAGCTGAAAAACGGGGACGTCCAATCCATTCGTAAGTACCTGCAAAACCTTGACGATGATTTAATTAACCAGTTGATGTCATTACCGTCCCAGCCGGTGTTTATGATGAAGCTGATCAAGGAAGCGGTTGATAAGAGGCTCTTTTCCCGTATCACCGAACAGGACATGAACCGGCTGATCAATCTGGCTTACATTGAGCTGAAACTTCTGGATCAGCCCGCAATTGCTGACGAGAAAGTGCAGCGCTTTTTGGACGCTTACAACAAATATTATAAACCCGGTCTGAGTGATACCAGTCACGTATATGAGAACTACTTCGTCAACTTCGTCTTCTCCAAGAAATACTACACCCACAAATACATGGACGCCTATTTCCTGATGATATTTTTCTATATTCTGATCCGCTTCTTTGCCGTGTGTGTTTGCCTGGTCCAGGGGCGCAACGTGGACGAGGATATAATTGTGGATGTGATCAGCGCCATTGAGCGTTCCATAGGGCATAACGCCGCTTATTACGAAGACGTGCTGCGCTTGATCAAGGAGGGGGGCTACCACCGCCTGCCCTACGTCATCTCACTGGTCAACCTGTAAAAAGAAGGCGGGGAACGTGATAGAAAAGCTTAAGGAACTGATGAACCTTATTGTCATTTGCATAGACATACAAGACTACAAATCCGCCATGTGCGCTATCGCACAATTCACCGTGCTGTTCGAGGAATTTATTCAGCAGAACAGCGAATGTATCTTTGACCGGGAGATAGCCGACCTGAACCGGTGCCTGTTACAAATGATGTACTGCATAGAACATAACGACCTGCAAGATCTGAGGGAAATAATCGACTCGGAATTTAAGACCTTCCTGGATGACTGGGACTTTGACGATAATTCGTTAATAAACTGATAGAAGTAACATTCGTAGCGGAGGCTTCAGCCTCCGCGCAAACTAACCTTACTGTGAATAAAAAGATTAGAATACTTATCAAGACAATTTTCTCCCATGTTGCGGAAATTCGGGTATCCTTCCCCTTGTAGCGGATACTATGTTTCCGCTAAAGATGAGATGATATGTGGTAGCTTAATATGTGGTATTGGGGTTTAAAATCTCCGCTACATTGAGAATACGGGAAGCAGGTCTTCAGCTATGGGGAGGTAATGATAATATCAGGTAAACAATTTCGGCATGGGGGATATTTATGCCTGTCATTATCGCAACTGTGGTTTTGTAATAATGCCGGATCATTTCCATATGGTCATGCAGCCATATGGAGAGTTGGATTTATCCCATATCATTAGACGTATCAAGTGAAACCTTACCGCTTCTATAACCTACATATCGGGTAACCAGGGCCTATATGGCAAAAGGGCTTCTATGACCGGGGGATTTGAGGCCGTCAGGATTTAGTCTCTGTATTGCAGTATATACATAACAATCCGTTGCGAAAGGGTTTAGTTACGGCTCCCGAGGGATACGAGTTTTCCAGCTGCGCTTATTATGATTTACACCATAAATGGAGTTTTATTAAATTAAGTAGGAGGCTAATCATGGATAGCAGGAAAGACAAAGAGAATTAGCTTTATGATTATTTTGGTAAGAATCATTATTATTTTATGAATGAAAATGAATAGATAAAATTAAGGTATATGGGAGTGTCACCTGCTATTTAAAAAAGTAGTTTGATGATACTCCCTAATATTTTAAATAATCGTAGCTACGCTATGTTGTTTTGATAATAATTGCACGATTTCGGTTGCAACCATTTCTATATTCTTACCACGGGTATCTATACGAATATCAGCAGCATGGGCATAGAATGGTTCCCTTTTTTGTAATAGTTTTTCTATATCCTCGATAAGCCCTTCGCGGGCTAACATAGGACGGGTACCTTTTTTACGGTTTACTCTGACTTCAATATCTCTGGGGTCAGCATCCAGGCAAATTATTTTACCGTTATTTTTTAGGTAAGCGACATTCTCCATATTAGTTACTGTTCCACCACCTGTAGCAATTACACTGCTCTTTAGCTGTCCTACTTTTTTGGCCATAAGCGTCTCTTCCAAACGGAACCTTTCTTCTCCATATTTTTTAAAGATTTCAGCAATGGACATGCCGACAAGTTTCTCAATTTCATGATCCATGTCAACAAACATTTTACCTAATTTTTGGGCTAAAACAGCACCGACTGAAGTTTTGCCTGTTGCCATAAAACCTATCAGTACAATATTTTTCACCTTAAACAACTCCCTTACAGAAGAATAAAAAGCCTATAACTGTCATCCATAAAGGGACGAAAGCTATAGGCTTCCGTGGTACCACCCTAATTGATCTAGTAATGATCCACTTATTAGTAAGTACGGGAAACAGATTACTCCCTAAAACATAAAAAGCTTTTAATCCCAAGGGACGAAAAGCTTTTGCTAACCGCGTTACCACCCAAGTTAATCTGCAAAATACAGATTCACTCATTATCGAGGTGCGGGAACTAACTGTTCCGATACCTCCTTCCCATTAACGTAGGAAGATTACGGCCCAGCCTACTAACCCCCAGGAGGGGAATTCAACCTGCAACTCCGGAGAGAACTTCGGTTAATCATGCTTTAAAAGCGCTTTCAGTCGGTGGCGCTTTCTCCCTGAAAAGCTGGGTTTAACTTACTTTTCTCTTTCATCGTTTTTGTTTATAAAATTAAAAATATTTTAGCAAAGAGTATTTTAAAATGCAAGTTTTTTTTGGGGTTATGGAAAAGGCAACTTAATTTGTACTGGGCTTACCCGGTTCGCCTATAATAAAGATAGATAGAAAGACATTGGCAATGTTATAGCCGTTTAAAGGGGATGGGAGGGCATGCTGATATTCGGTGGTTATAATAATAATTATTGGATACTGGTAATGAGAATGGATCAGCAGGTTAGTGAATTGATTCAGCGTTGGAGTAATTCATCCGGTGATTATTTTTTCCTGTTTATAACCCACTTTGGCTCTTCCTATGCCTATTTAATTGGGGCAATTATATTTACCGGCATATTAATAACAAGGAAGAGATGGTTAGATACTTTATTTATGAACATAAATATCATTTTAACCTGGTGGTTAATGATTCAGCTTAAGGTTGTATTTGCTCGTGCCAGGCCATTGGGGGAACAATTGATTTCTGCTGCAGGTTTCAGCTTTCCCAGCGGGCATGCCATGCTTGCCACTGCATTTTATGGTTTTTTGGCTTACCTGGCATTCACCCTATTGCCCGAAAGAATCAGTAAAAAGATTGTTCCAGGTTTATTTATATTAATCCTGGTAATAGGGATCAGCCGGGTCTATCTTAATGTGCATTATTTCACTGATATTCTGGCTGGGTTTATATTTGGGGGTTTAATTACATTATTTTTCATTAAATTGCGGCAAAAGGCAGGAGGTTTTATTAAATATTAGTTTATTTGAAGCGTTTACGCTTTATAGCTGCCTGCTCTTTTTGTTTTTTTCTTTTTTTACGTGCTTCATCAGAGTAAAGCTGGTAATTTTTCTCCTTTTGCTTCTTATCTCCTAGATAATTATTCTCAATTCCCCGGGCTATTACCAGAGTATGACCTTCATCAAAACTCAAGGCTACAGGTAGATTTGATTCCCCGTATATAACTTTATAACCATTTTCTTTGATTAAGGGCTGTTGTTTTAGCATTTTGCGTATTTCTGTTTTAATCACGGAGAAACCACGGTCACTGTGATATCCTTTGCCGTGATTAATATCGAGTATATCAACACCATGGTTTATACACCAGTTCAGGTTTTTGCTGGTTTTCTCCAGTGCCTCTAGTAGTGATAATCCATGCAAATCAAGGTGTTCAATTTTCATATTTAAGTCCTCCTAAAACAGCTTGTTGCGATATTTTATCAAATAATTATAAAAAAAACAGCTATTTATCAGTTGTTTTAGTCTTTATTCAGGTAAGAAGCAAAACAACTAAAGAGGAGCTAAAGTGTTTGTGTTATTATTAAATAATATAGATATATATAAAATATTCATCCTAAAGTTTTTGTTAATAATTGATTAAAGGCTTTATAAGGTGGTTCGATTAATGATAGATTTACTCAAAAACTTGAATGATCAACAGTTAGCAGCAGTTTTGCAACGTGAAGGTCCTTGTATGGTTTTAGCTGGAGCCGGTAGTGGCAAGACCAGGGTGCTTACCCGCCGGATAGCGTATTTGATAAGCCAGGGGGTATCAGCTAATTCCATTTTAGCTATTACCTTTACTAATAAAGCAGCCCAGGAGATGCGGCAGCGGTTGACCAGCATGATACCTAATTATGCGGGTAGGTGGATACAGACTTTTCATGCCGCTTGTTACCGTATCTTACGTATGGATATAGAGAAAATTGGCTACCAGCCTAACTTTAGTATTGTTGACGAGACTGAATGCAAATCACTAATAAAAACAATTTTAAAGGAAGAGAATGATTTAGAAACTTCGCCAGATGAATTGCTCTATCGATTTAAACAGTTGAAAAACAGTCTATTGGATTCGGAAAAGTATTTCGACAGTTTGCCAGTACCTCATTTTGTGAAAGAGAAAAACTTACGTGTTTTCAAGCGATATAGTGCCCGCTTGAATGAGCTTAATGTTCTTGATTTTGATGATCTTATTGTTTTATGTATAAGACTTTTCCGTGAATGCCCCGAGGTTCTGGAAAAATACCAAAAGTGGTTTCAATATATAATGATTGATGAATACCAGGATACTAATTATGCCCAGTATTACTGGGCACATTTGCTGGCTTCAGCCCATAATAATATTTTTGTAGTAGGTGACCCGGATCAGTCTATATATAGCTGGCGGGGAGCTGAACCCTATAACATCAACCGGTTTTTAAACGATTACCAGGATACCCGGATAATTAAACTGGAAACCAATTATCGGTCAAGTCAGAATATTCTTAATGCTGCTAATTCACTTATTGCCAATAATACTGACCGCCAGGACAAAACCCTTATCAGTGCCCAGGGAGAGGGAGAGAAAGTGGTATATTTCTGTGCTGCTGATAGCTACCAGGAAGCCCACTTTGTAGCTGATACCATTGCTGACTTGCTGGACCGGGAAGGCAGAAAATATAGTGATTTTGCCGTTTTCTATCGTACCCATGCTCAATCTCGTATACTAGAAGAGGCTCTGGTTAGAAGGTATATACCCTATACCATTATTGGTGCCCACCGCTTTTATGAACGTAAAGAAATTAAAGATATTATCGCTTACCTGAAGCTGGTTTGTAACCCTAATGATATTCTAAGCTTTGACCGGATAATCAATACACCCCGTCGTGGTGTTGGTGATAAAACACTGGAGAAAATTAAAACCTTTGCCCAGGAAAAAGACATGTCTCTGATGGAGGTTCTGCCTCATGCTTCTAAAATAACAGGCATCAGCAGGAAGATAGTAGAGAATCTTGAGGAGTTTTATGGAATGATCAGCTTTCTTAGTACCATGAGCAGCAGTAAAGCTCCGGTTCATGAAATCATTGATCAGCTTATAGAAGTTAGTGGTTATGTTGAGGACATTAAAAAAAATAATCCAATTGAAGCTCAGGCTCGCATAGAAAATATCGAGGAATTAAGATCGCTAGCTTTGGAGTTTGAAAAAGAAGGGGGCGAAACCTTGGATGATTTTCTGGCAAATATAATTTTAGTACAGAATAACGATGATTTGGATTATTCTGAATCAGTGATGCTGATGACCATACATGGAGCTAAAGGCCTTGAATTTCCAGTAGTTTTTATGACTGGTATGGAGGAGGGGGTTTTTCCTTCCTACCGTAGCCAAACTCCGAAGGAGATTGAGGAGGAGAGACGGCTATGTTATGTAGGCATTACTAGAGCTATGGAGCGGCTTTATATGACTAATGCAGTAAGTCGTTTGCTTTATGGTTATGAAAAGAATAATCCTCCATCCCGCTTCCTGCAGGAGATACCTCTAGATTTTGTGTTCTCGCCTCCGGAGAAGCAGATTGCTGATTGCCAGTTGGAAAAAGGTGATACTGTTATACACCAAAAATTTGGGGTAGGGATAATAATAAGTATAAGTGAGGACTATGAAACCGCAGTAATAGATTTTGAACGGGCAGGGACCAGAATGTTACGATTAGATATTGCTCCTCTGGAAAAAATAAGCTAATAACTATTTCAGGGAGGAATTATAATGGTGGCAGCAATTACTGAACGTATCAATAAGTTACGGGAAGAAATAAGAAAACATGAATACCAGTATTATGTTTTAGATGAGCCCCTAATAAGTGATGCTCAATATGACTATATGATGCAAGAATTGCAGCAACTGGAAAAGGAAAATCCGCACCTAATAACCCTTGACTCGCCTACCCAAAGGGTAGGGGGGAAGGTTGCTAAAGGGTTTAAACCTATTATTCACAGCAGGCCTTTGCTTAGTCTTGATAACGCTTTTTCCCAGGGTGACCTGCGGGAATTTCACCGGCGGGTAGCCCGGGGTACTAGTTTGGCTTCTTATATGGCAGAATTGAAGATAGATGGGGTTTCCATCGCCCTAGTGTACGAAAATGGGATTCTTATCAATGCTGCTACTAGGGGTGATGGTCTGGTAGGTGAAGATGTTACTCTAAATATAAGGACTATTAAAAGTGTTCCCCTGCGCCTTAGGGATAGTATAGCCCGCCTGGAGGTACGGGGGGAGATATATATGCCTAAACACGAGTTTGTGCGGCTAAATCAAGAGAAAGAGGAAAAGGGAGAAAAGGTATTTGCTAATCCCCGCAATGCTGCGGCTGGCTCCTTGCGCCAATTGGACCCAAGTATAACCTCGCGCCGCGCTCTGGCTGCATTTTTCTATGATATTATTTTTATTGAAGGTGAAACCATTGAAAGTCAGCAAGATGCTTTGGAGTTTTTAAAACAGCAGGGTTTTCCCGTAAACCCTGAAGCCCGTTATTGTTCAAGTATAGAAGAAGTTTGGATATATAATCAGGAATACCAGGAAAAACGCCACGATTTGCCTTATGAAATTGATGGGATAGTAATTAAACTAAACAATTATGCTAGTCGTCAGGATTTAGGTGAGACTAATAAAAGCCCGCGCTGGGCAATTGCCTACAAATTTCCGGCGGAAGAAAGAGAAACCCGTCTGCAGGCAGTTCAAATTAATGTTGGCCGGACGGGCATAATTGCTCCCACTGCTCTTCTGGAGCCAATAACCTTAGCTGGTACAACTGTAAGCCGGGCGAGTATGCACAACTTCGACCTGATCCAGGAAAAGGACATAAGGGTAGGAGACATGGTCTTAGTCCATAAGGCCGGAGATATTATACCGGAGATAATTAGATCTCTAAGCGAAAAAAGAAATGGTACTGAACAAGTAATAGAGCCACCCCATAATTGTCCGGCTTGTGGTAGCAAGGTGGTGCAATACCAAGGTGAAGTTGCCTACCGCTGTGAAAATATTAACTGTCCTGCTCGCTTAAAAGAGAGCCTGGTGTTTTTTGCCTCGCGTTCAGCCATGGATATTGATGGACTTGGTCCAGCAGTTATCGAACAATTGGTTCAGAAGAAGCTGGTAGAAAAGATCGATGATATTTACTATTTGCAGGAAGAGGATATTATTGGTTTGGAAAGGATGGGGGCTAAGTCTGCGGCCAACATTATCCAGGCTATTGATAATAGCAAAAAAAGGCCTTTGTACAGATTAATAACCGCTATGGGTATCCGCCATATAGGTGCAAAAACTGCCCGTATTCTAACCCAGCATATCCATGATATTGACATTTTTACTATGGTGGATGAGGAACAGTTAATTAGTATACCGGAAATTGGTCCTAAAATGGCTGAAAGCGTGGTAAAATTTTTTAGTGAACCGCGCAACCTGGCAACTATTGCCCGTCTAAAAACAGCTGGGGTTAATACGGTGGAAGTAGTAGAAGCCGAGAGTGAAAAAGCCTTAAAATCGCTGGCGGGAAAGGCTTTTGTTCTTACTGGAACTCTGGATAGTATGACAAGGAATGAAGCTAGTGAAAGAATAGAAGCCTTAGGGGGTAAGGTCAGCGGTAATGTCAGTAAAAAGACCAGCTTTGTAATAGCGGGTAAAGAGCCAGGCAGCAAGTACGATAAAGCTTTAAAGTTGGGAGTTACTATACTTAAAGAGGAAGAGTTCATAACTATGCTGCAACAGTTTTGAATAGATATAAAAAACTCCTGAGATATTTAAGTAAGAATAAGGGGTAATTTATCTTTAATTAAATCATTAGGTGGTTAATAATGACAGGAACTATAATTAATGCGGCAGCGATTGCAGCAGCAGGGTTGGTAGGGCTCTTATTGAGGCGGGGAATAGCCGGAAACGTAAGCAATAGCATTCAAGATGGTTTGGCTTTACTGGTATTAATCATTGGGGTCAAATATGCTTTTCAGGCAGAAAGCCCGGCTGTTATCGGGCTGAGCCTAGCCTTGGGAGCTTGGTTAGGCGAATGGTGGCAGTGGGAGCATAAATTGGAGGTAGTGGGAACCAAAATTCAAGGTCTATTTTCTTCGGGTGAAAGCAGCTTTGTTAAAGGTTTTGTATCAGCCAGTCTACTTTTCTGTGTAGGTGCTATGGGGGTAGTTGGATCTTTAGAAGATGGTCTTACCGGCAATTATGAGATTCTTCTGGTTAAATCTATGCTTGATGGTATCTTTTCTATAATATTTGCAGCGAGTATGGGAGTGGGAGTATTGTTTTCGTCCATACCAGTTCTTATTTACCAAGGTTTTATTAGTCTGGGAGCTGGATTTATAAAACCACTGGTGAGCGACCCCATGTTAAATAATATTACAGCTTTAGGAGGTGTTCTGATAGCTGGTTTAGGTTTGAACCTTCTGGGATTAACCCGTATTCGGGTTGCTAATCTCCTGCCTGGTCTAGTATTAGTTCCTTTTATAATGCTTCTCTTTCAAAATTTACCACTATAGATATTTGCCCAAGGTGTCTTAATAATTAAGGAAAGAATGGCATGGTTTTTCTTAAATACAGCCATCGCCTTCGAGAGTAAGGCCTATTTTTTACCAAAAATAGGCCTTAATATTTATACAAAACAATGTATACCTATAAATTTATTCAAATAGGAATTAGTTTATTAGCAGCCTTTTTGATATAATATTGAACATAAATGTTTCGCAGGTTGGGAGGTAGATTTATGGCTCTTACTATAAAGGAAGTAGAACATGTTGCCATGCTGGCTAGGTTAACCCTTAATGAAGATGAGAAGAAAGAGTTTGCCGGCCAGTTAAGCCGAATTTTAGAATATGCTAATCGTTTGAATGAAATTAACACTGACAATATAGAGCCCTTAGCCCATATATTACCGGTTTACAATGTTTTCCGTGAAGATAAGGTAACACCAGGTTCACCCCGGGATGAGATATTAGCTAACGGACCGCTGCTGGAAGATGGCCAGTACAAAGTTCCGAAAATTATTTAGGGGGGGTAGCTGGCTGTGGAATTATATGAACTTGGCTTACATGAACTAAGGGATAAATTAAATAATGGAGAGATTTGTGTACGGGAGATTGTTGAGTCAGTATTTAAGCGCATTCATCAGGTAGAGGATAAAGTGAAGGCTTTTGTGACCTTGGATGAAGAAAATGCTTTAAAGAAGGCAAATAAGCTTGATCAAGAAAAGCTTCATACAGGAGATATAGCAGGACTTCCCTTTGCCCTCAAAGATTTAATATGTACCAGAGGTTTAAGAACTACCTGCTCCTCACACATGCTGGAAAACTTTGTGCCGACTTATGATGCTACGGTAGCTGCCCGGCTCAATGCTCATCAGGGTATACTTATAGGCAAATTAAATATGGACGAATTTGCCATGGGTTCATCTACGGAAAACTCCGCTTTCTTTCCTACCCATAATCCCTGGGATTTAGAAAGAGTATCGGGGGGATCTTCGGGTGGATCTGCAGCAGCGGTGGCAGCAAGGGAGGTACCACTTACATTGGGAACTGATACCGGTGGTTCTATTCGCCAACCTGCTGCTTTCTGTGGTGTAGTAGGTCTTAAACCTACATATGGCAGGGTTTCGCGCTGGGGTGTAGTTGCTTTTGCTTCTTCCCTGGATCAGGTCGGAATACTTTCTAGGAATGTGGCTGATTGTGCTTTAGTTATGAACATAATCAGCGGGCATGATCCTCTTGATTCCACCAGCATTAATATGGAAGTACCTGATTATACCTCTTTTCTTAGTACGGATATAAAAGGAATGAAGATTGGTTATCCACGTGAATACTTTCAGCAGGGAGTAGATTCCCACGTAAAAGAATTGACAATGCAAGCCCTTAAAAAATATGAAGAAATGGGAGCCATTATTGAGGAAGTATCATTACCCTACAGTGAATATGCTCTTCCAGCTTATTATCTTATTGCACCTGCTGAGGCTAGTGCCAATTTAGCACGTTTTGATGGGGTCCGCTTTGGTTTACGTGATTTTGAAGCAGATAATGTTGTAAAGATGTTCTCAAATAGCCGGGCAGCAGGCTTTGGAGCTGAGGTTAAACGTAGAATAATGTTGGGAACGTATGCTTTAAGTTCTGGTTACTATGAGGCTTACTATCTTAAAGCTTTAAAGGTAAGGCGTTTAATCAGTAATGATTTTGAGAAGGTTTTTAAAAATTTTGATATTATTGTTTCACCAACTACCCCTACAACTGCTTTTAAACTAGGTGAGCAAAGTGATCTTTTAACCTTATATATGAATGATATACTAACTGTTCCTGTAAATTTAGCTGGTTTACCGGGGATATCGGTTCCCTGTGGTTTTATTGATGGTCTCCCGGTAGGTATGCAGATAATTGGTAGGCCATTTGATGAAGGCAGGCTATTAAAAGCTGCTTATGCCTTTGAACAGCATACCTCTTATCACTGTTGCCAACCTTTATTAGGGGGTGAGTAAAATATGAATAAAGATTTTGAAATAGTAGTTGGTTTGGAAGTACATGCGGAATTAAAAACGGCTACCAAGATATTTTGTGGTTGCTCTACTGCTTTTGGGGCTGAACCTAATACCCAAGTATGTCCTATATGTTCTGGTTTCCCTGGCATGCTGCCGGTTCTAAATCGGCAGGTAGTAGAAATAGCTATTAAAGCTGGCTTGGCTCTAAATTGTGAAATTGCGCAAATATGTAAATTTGATCGGAAAAATTACTTTTATCCCGATTTGCCCAAGGCTTATCAGATTTCCCAGTATGATTTGCCAATCTGTAAAAATGGGTACTTGGAGATAGATGTGGATGGTATAAGAAAACGGATTGGTATTAATCGGGCTCATATAGAGGAGGATGCTGGGAAGTTAGTACACCAGGGTAATATCACCAGCACTACTTTTTCCCTGGTTGACCTTAATCGCTCTGGAGTACCCCTTATCGAAATAGTCTCTGAACCCGATATGAGAAGCGCCCAAGAGGCCAGGGCCTATATGGAGAAATTGCGTTCTATACTACTTTTTGCTGGTATCTCTGACTGTAAAATGCAGGAAGGATCATTACGGTGTGATGCTAATGTATCAGTTCGTCCCCGGGGACAAAAAGAGTTAGGTACTCGTACCGAAATAAAAAACCTGAATTCCTTCCGTGCCCTGGAAAGAGCTATTGAATACGAAGTCCGGCGGCAGATAGAGGCAATTGAAGATGGAGAAGAGATTATTCAGGAGACTAGAACCTGGGACGAAGAAAAACAGGTAACGCGGGGAATGCGCAGTAAAGAAGAAGCTAACGACTATCGTTACTTTCCAGATCCAGATTTGCCGCCTATTAAGATAGATAGGGAGTGGATTGATTCGTTAAAGGCGAGTTTACCGGAGCTCCCCGACCAGGCCCAAGAGAGGTTGATGGAAAAATACGGGTTACCTCAATATGATGCAGCTTTTTTAACCCTTACCCCGGAAACCCTGAACTATTTCGACCAATGCCTGGCTCTATATAGTGATGCTAAAACCATATCAAACTGGATGATGGGAGAACTAAGTAAACTTCTAAATCAAAATAATAATATGGAAATAAGTGATTGCCAAGTTAAACCTGCTGCTTTGATAAAATTACTTACTCTTATAGATAAAGGTTCTATTAGTGGGAAGATGGCCAAAAGCGTTTTTGCAGAGATGTTTATTACTGGAAAGGAACCTGAGGCAATTATTAAGGATAAAGGGATGGCTCAAATCTCTGATGAACCTACTCTAATGAAGTTAATTGAAGAGACTTTGACAGCTAACCCTGGGGTTGTGGAGGATTACCGCAACGGAAAAGAGAAGGCTTTCGGATTTTTTGTAGGACAAATAATGAAAGCTACTAAAGGACAAGCCAACCCGGCAATAGTAAACAATTTATTGAAGCAACGTTTAAAAAGCATATAATAATCTTGGGGAATAGGATGAAGATTTATTACATGGAGGAGAGTATAGTAAGAATTAGACAGGGGGAGTGAGTTTGTTAATGAAGATAGATGCCATACAAAAGGACTGGTTTATGGAGAAAGATGCCCGGGTTTACATTGTCGATACCACTTTAAGGGATGGGGAACAGACTGCTGGAGTTGTTTTTACCAATCAGGAAAAAGTTCAGATTGCTCGTTATTTGGGGCAAATAGGAGTAGATCAGATTGAAGCCGGGATTCCGGTAATGGGGGGCTTTGAGAAGGAATGCATAAAAGAAATAGTTGACCTGGGCTTAAAATCCAGTATTATGGCATGGAACCGGGCCGTTATTTCGGATATTAAGGAATCAATTTGCTGTGGCGTGGATGCTGTTGCTATATCAATTTCTACCTCCGATATCCATATCCAACATAAGCTGCAGACAACTCGCAAGGATGTTCTTAAGCGTATGGAAGATGCAGTAAAGTTTGCCAAGGATAATCAGCTATATGTGTCAGTAAATGCAGAAGATGCTTCACGCTCAGATATCGAGTACTTAACCGAGTTCGCTCTTGTTGCTAAACATGCTGGGGCTGATCGCCTGCGCTTTTGTGATACTGTAGGTACACTTGACCCACTAAGGAGTTATCGCTATATAAAAACTTTGATTGATGCAGTAGGGATAGATATTGAGATGCATACCCATAATGATTTTGGTATGGCTACTGCTAATGCTCTGGCAGGAGTATATGCTGGAGCCAAGTATGTAGGTGTAACAGTTAATGGACTAGGTGAAAGGGCTGGGAATGCATGTATTCATGAAGTTATTATGGGATTGAAATACCTAATGAATATTCATATGCCCTATAATACTACCTTGTTCCGGGAGATGGCAGAATATGTTGCCAAGGCTTCTGGGCGGGAACTTCCGGTAAGTAAACCTATTGTCGGCTCTAATATTTTTGCGCATGAATCTGGAATTCATGGTGATGGGGTATTGAAAAATCCTCTTACCTACGAAGCTTTTAGCCCTGAGGAGGTTGGGTTGGAAAGGCAGATGATAATTGGCAAGCACTCTGGGTCGGCTTCTATTCGGGCTAAGTTTGCTAAGGAATATGGAATCAAGCTTGCTCATGGGGAAGACCAGGAAATACTTAGCCGGGCAAGGGAAATGGCAATTGACAAGAAGCGTTCACTTTTTGATAAAGAACTTATGTATATTTATGAAGAATTACTAAAGGAAAAAAAGAATAGTCAGATATAATGGCTAGACCGGAAAATGTAACTATTATAACCGAAGGGAGAAATAAGGGCATTGGGGAAAACAATAGCTGAGAAAATCTTGAGCAGGAAAAGTGGGCAAGATGCCAGGGCTGGTGATATTGTTATAGCCGATCTGGATTTTGTTATGGGGCAGGATGGAACTTCCCCCCTGGCTATAAAGGCTTTTGCGGAAATGCAGGCTAAAAAAGTTTTTGATCCTCGTAGGGTAGCTATGGTAATTGACCACAGCTCTCCCAGTCCCCTTGAAGGGGTATCCGAGCTACATCAGCAAATGCGCGTATTTGCAGGGGAACAGGACATAAACTTTTACGATATAGGTGAAGGAGTTTGCCACCAGTTAATGCCAGAAAAGGGACATGTACTTCCTGGCAACCTGGTTATCGGGGCAGATTCTCATACCTGTACTTACGGAGCTATTAATGCTTTTTCTACTGGGGTGGGTTCTACTGATCTTGCCGCTGGTTTGATTGCAGGTAAGTTATGGTTTAAAGTACCAGATACATTCAAGTTCATATTAAATGGAACCTTACCTAAAGGTGTTTTTTCCAAGGATTTGATTCTTTACCTTATTGGCGACGTAACTGCTGATGGGGCTACTTATATGGCGGCTGAATATGTTGGTGAAGCTATTGAAGCACTTTCCATTGAACAGCGTTTTACCATTAGTAATATGGCTATAGAAATGGGAGCCAAGTGCGGGCTGATGGAAGCTGACCAGAAAACAGTTGATTGGGTAAAATCCCATAGCAATAAAGAATTTACAACAGTAAAGGCTGATGCTGATGCTGTGTATGCCAGGGTTAAGGAATATAACGTTTCCAAATTGGAGCCCCAGGTAGCTAAACCTCATACTGTTGACAATGTATCGCCTATAAGTGAAGTGGCTGGAACTCCCATTCAACAGGGGGTTATTGGTACCTGTACTAATGGCAGGATTGAAGACCTGCGCATTGCTGCTGGGATTTTAAATGGGCGTAAAATAGATAAGCATACGCGCTTGATTGTGGCACCTGCTTCACGCCAGGTGATGCTCCAGGCTATGCGTGAAGGTTTATTAGAAATATTGGTTGAAGCTGGCGCGGCAGTAGTAACGCCAGGCTGTGGTCCCTGTGTAGGGACTCATAACGGTGTACCTTCGAACGGGGAAAATGTTATTTCCACAGCTAATCGTAACTTTAAGGGTCGTATGGGAAATAATAAAGCTTTTATATATCTGGGTTCACCCGCTACAGTGGCGGCTTCAGTATTATATGGAAAGATTACCGATCCTAGAGAATTTATAGACTAAGTTAAAATAGAAACAGGGTTTTTAATAATTTTAAATTAACAATTATTAATTATCTTTGAAATATCCTGATATCTCATATTAATTTAATCTGCTGTTCCCTTGGGGTACTACTTTAGTTGTGCAGCGATGCGGTACATTTGTAAACAGTGTAATCTGTGGTTAATAAATATTTTTTAGCAGGAGGAGAATGATGGAACTAAAAGGCAGGGTGCACAAATTCGGTGATGATATTAATACTGATTATATTATATCTGGAAGGCATAAGTTTAAAACCCTGGACATGAAGGAATTAGCTAAACATGTAATGGAGGATCTGGATCCCGATTTCTACTCCAAGGTGGTTAAGGGTGATATTATTGTTGGGGGAAGAAATTTCGGTTGCGGTTCGTCCCGGGAGCAGGCACCATTGGCTATTATTAATGCTGACATTAGTGCGGTAGTTGCTAAATCTTTTGCTCGTATTTTCTACCGTAATTGTATAAATACAGGTTTACCAGTTATTGAATGTGATACTGACCAAATTGATGAAGGTGATGAATTAGAGATAGATTTGCAGGCTGGGGTATTGCATAACCAAACTAAGGGTATAGATATTAAAATTGCACCACTGCCCAAGGTAATGTTGCAGATCTTATCGGAAGGCGGTCTCGTTGAGCATTTTAAGAAATATGGTACTTTTAATTTTAACTAAAAGTAGGTAATGAAAATATTAGGAATAGCGCGGGTCATGTATAAAAAAATATGTGATCCGCGTGCATTATTACTTAGTGCCAATTTAAAGGAGGAAGCTTATGCAGGGGGAGAAGATAACGGTTAAGGATGGGTTATTACAGGTACCAGATCATCCGATAATTCCGTTTATAGAAGGTGATGGAACTGGCCCTGATATTTGGGCGGCAGCATCACGGGTTTTGAATGCAGCAGTAGAGAAAGCCTATGATGGAAAAAGGTCAATTGTTTGGCATGAGATTTATGCTGGGGAAAAGGCATTTCATATTAGTGGTGAATGGCTTCCCCTGGAAACCATAGAAACTATTCGTGAATATATAATCGCTATAAAAGGACCGCTTACCACACCTGTTGGTGGGGGTATACGGTCGCTAAATGTGGCGTTACGCCAGGAACTTGATTTGTATGTGTGCCTGCGTCCGGTACGTTATTTTCCTGGGGTACCTTCACCAGTAAAAAATCCGGAATATGTTGACATGGTAATCTTCCGGGAAAATACCGAAGATATTTATGCAGGGATTGAATATCCCAAAGATTCTGAAGAAGCTAAGAAATTAATACAATTCCTACAAAAAGAGCTTGGAGTAAATAAAATTCGTTTCCCTAACACTTCGGGGATTGGTATTAAGCCGGTATCGGAAGAAGGCAGTAAACGCTTAATACGTGCCGCCATAAACTACGCTCTAGTAAATAACCGTAAAAGTGTTACTCTAGTGCATAAGGGTAATATCATGAAATATACTGAAGGAGCATTTAAAAACTGGGGATACGAAATGGCTGAAGCTGAATTTGGCGATAAAGTTTTCACCTGGAACCAATATGACCGCATAAAGGAAAGGGATGGGGAAAAAGCAGCAATCCAAGCACAAAGCCAGGCAGAAACTGAAGGCAAAATAATTATCAAGGATGCTATTGCTGATATATTTTTACAGCAGATTCTGACCCGACCAGCTGAATTTGATGTGGTAGCTACACTTAATCTTAATGGGGATTACATTTCTGATGCTTTGGCTGCCCAAGTAGGAGGGATAGGAATAGCACCTGGGGCTAATATTAATTACATTACCGGCCATGCCATTTTTGAGGCTACCCATGGGACAGCACCTAAATATGCGGGACTTAATAAAGTAAATCCTTCATCAGTGCTACTATCGGGAGAAATGATGCTGCGTCATCTAAAATGGGATAAAGCAGCTGATCTTATTAATAATGCCATGGAGAGGGTTATTAATAGTAAGGTAGTAACCTATGATTTTGCCAGGCTTATGGAGGGGGCTACCGAAGTTAAATGTTCGGAGTTTGCCGATGAGTTGATTAAAAACCTTGGTTAGGGAGGGGGTTATAGATGAAGATAATTGATTTATATAAGGGGGACCAACCAGTTCTTTCTTTAGAGATTTTTCCACCAAAAACTGATTACCCATTAGAAACAATTTTTGCAACCCTTGATCATCTGAAAACTCTTAATCCTGGGTTTATCAGTGTTACTTATGGTGCTGGGGGGGGTAACCGGGCGCGAACTGTGGAAATCGCGGCTCGAATTAAAAGAGAATACGGGATTGAATCTTTGGCTCACCTTACCTGCGTCCGCCATACCCGGGCAGAGGTTAGCGAAATTTTGGATCAACTTACTAACGAAGGAATTCATAATGTATTAGCTCTTAGGGGTGACCTGCCTGAAGATGAACCTGGTTTTGATATTAATCTGCAAGACTATCACTATGCTTATGAGCTAATTAAAGATATTCGCCAAAGGGCAGAATTCGGAGTCGCTGCCGCTGCTTACCCTGATGGACATCCTGAGTGTTTACGCTTGAAGGATGACCTGGTGAACCTTAAGCAAAAGGTAGATTATGGGGTTGATTTCTTAATTACCCAGCTTTTTTACGATAACCGGATCTACTATGATTTTATTGACAAAACTACTGCTATGCAGATATACTGTCCGGTAATACCAGGAATAATGCCGGTAATCAATGCCCGGCAGATAAAAAGGACTATCTATCTCTGCGGTGCTTCAATTCCGGCTTCGCTGCTTAAATTGGTGGATAAATATGAAAATGACCCTGCGGGAATGGAAAAGGCGGGAATAGAATATGCCAGCAGGCAGGTGCAGGATCTGCTTGATTGCGGGGTACCTGGAGTTCATCTTTATACTATGAATAAGTATCGTCAGATTGCTGAGATAGTTGCTAATGTGGGTTTGGCCTAAGAAGTGCAAGTAAAAGACCGTCTTTTATTCCATTACTGGATAAGACGGTCTCTTGTTTAATAAACGGCTATACCTAGAGCACCTGGTCCTACATGAGAACCGATAACGGGACCTGCCTCACAGAAAAGGACCGGAAAACCATATTGGGTTTGCAAAATGTTCTGAAGTTCTTTTCCCTTTTCTTCGGCTTGAACATGAATTACACATAATTTTTCTGGTTTGGCATAATTTAATTCAATCTGATCTAATATAGTTTTTAAGGCACGGGTAGAAGTTCGTACTTTATTAAAAAGCTCTATTCTGCCATTCTGCAAGTGCAAAACTGGTTTTAACTGTAAAAGGTTACCTATTAAGCCGCTTTTCTTACCTAAACGCCCTCCTCTAACTAAATACTCCAGATTGTCAACCACAAAGAATAAGTCTTGCTTAGCTTGTATCCTTTCAAGTTCTGCAGCTACCTGGGTTGTTGTTTTACCTTGCACTAACATTTCTCCTGCTTTTATAAGTTGGAAACCAAGACCGCCAGCAGTTGTACGAGAGTCTATAATAGTGATTTGTGACTGGAGATCTGGTTCTAGCATACTTCGTGCCATCAAGGCCGATTGAACTGTTCCTGATAGTTCTGATGATATCAATATAACCAGGGCTTCCTGGTTTGGTTGTAGGTTTCTAAATACCTTAAGAAATTCTCCAGTAGGCGGTTGGGAGGTACTGGGGAAATCATTGCTAGTTCTAAGTAAACTATAAAACTTGTCATTTAATATATCCTGACCCTCTTTATAGGATTTGCCATCAAGTTGAATATTTAGAGGTATAGTAATGATACCATATTCGTTAAGTATATCCTGGGGTAGGTATGATGTACTATCACTAATAATTTGACTGGACAAATTTAGGCCTCCTGTTATTTATAACTCTATTAATTGCCATAAGCTTAGCTAATTTTATAGTTGAGTGTCAAGGAAGAAGCCAAAATAACTTACCTATCAACAAATTTGACATAGCTTATATATAGTTTAATCTAACCTACTTGTATACTTGCCTGCTTAAATAGTTCAAGCAATTTATCCAGCTCGCTTTTTACTTCTATCAAGGTATTATTCCGGGCGGTATCCTCGATATGTGCAGCGGTATTTGAAATTTTGGTAAACCCATACATGCCAGCTGTTCCTTTAATATCATGGCTAATACTTTTTACTAATGATAAATCATGTTTTTCTACAGCTAGTTTTAATTCTTCAATCATTTCAGCAAGTTGGGGCATAAACTCAGGTAAGAGATCATTTATAAAGCTTTTAAACTCGGGGTTACGTATATTTTTTATCGTGTTTTTAGTACCTAGGACTTGCCGTATTTCCCGGGCTAGTTGCTCGGCCTTAAAGGGTTTGGCTATATAAGAAGTGCAGCCATTTGCCAAGCATTTTTCCCGATCACCAGCCATTGCATAAGCAGTCATCGCTATTATAGGTATGTTTTTGTAATCTTCATATTGACGGATCATACGGGTGGCCTCGTAGCCATCCATAACCGGCATTTGCATATCCATTAAAATTATATCATAGGAGGTTTTTTGCATAATCCTTAAGCAATCAAGTCCATTGTTGGCAAGGCTGACCTCGAAACCGTATTTTATCAACATCTGGTAAACAATTTTTTGGTTAAGCTCATTATCTTCAACAAGTAATACCTTGGTTGGATTAAAATCAAGTAAAAGGTTGTCCATGTAACAATCATCAGGATATTGATCTGATACCTTATAGTTTGATTCTAATGATGATACAATATCTACGGGAATTTTAATAAGAAAATTAGTACCTAGACCAGTCTGGCTGCTAAGTTGAATTTTACCCTGCATTAAATCTACTAATTTCTTACACAGGTAAAGACCTAAACCTATTCCACCATACTGGCGTGAATTAGAATTGTCAACTTGAGTAAATGGATTAAATATATTTTCTACCTCATAATCGGGAATACCAATTCCCGTATCACAAATAGCTATTGAAAGCCATGATACTTTATCTACCTGTTCTAGAAATGCGGTAAAACGGATGTACCCGCGGTTGGTGAACTTTATAGCGTTATGAAAAAGGTTGGTTAATATCTGCTGTAATTTAGTTTCATCTACAAGTACCTGGACTGGCATATTAGGTGAAATATTAAGTTTGATTTTAAGCCCCTTTTCATTGAGCAAGGGCTCAATGTTATTCAGCAGGCGGCTAAATAAACTTAATAAATCACAGGGTGTTGGATGCAATTCCATTAAGTCAAGTTCAATTTTGGATGTATCCAAAATGTCGTTAATCAGACCTAATAATTGCTCACCACATGAACGAATAATTCTAACATTTTCTTGTTGAATATGACTTAGATTACTTTCCTCTAGCAAGTCAACCGCACCTAGAATGCCAATCATAGGTGTGCGTATTTCATGACTAATATTAGCAAGGAACTGATTCTTTGCCATATTGGCTTCCTGTGCCTGTTGGCGGCTTGCGACTATTTCTGTGATATCAGTAGATATAGCTACTATTCCAATAAAGCTACCGTTTTCTATTAATGGGTCAACTCGATGCATAAAGTGCCGGAGATTCCCGTTAATATGTAGAACAGTCTCACCCTGCCAACTTTGCCCACTTCGTACATTAACCTTAATCTCATTATAATAGCTAACACCAAGTACGTCTTCGAGTACATTAGAAGTACCTTTGTTGAGGGATAGATTTTTTAACAGCTTTTCTGCATGGCGGTTTAAAAATAGTAAATTACCATCTGAGTCTAGTACAACAATACTTTCTTGAATATTATCAAAAATATATGCTTGGTAGTAGGGGTTGGCAATAATTCCATTTTCCGACAGGGTAGCTCACCTCCCGGATAATAAATTAGGTTACAAATAAAAGATACACTATACTATTTAAAAAAATTGTCTGCTTATGACAGCAATATAAAAAATATTTTTTATTATGATGTAAGGGGTTTTTATTGTTGTTTTAAGTTCGAAACTTTTGTCAAGTGCATTGTCAAGTGCAGATATGAAATCAGGGAAAATACCGATGTTATTACGATTATAATTTATGGTTAAGTATTATATTGCTATATGAATATTGTTTATGTCTTAAACAAAATAAATTGAATTGGGGGTTGAATACAAACTTTTATAAATCATTATCTCACCTGGGTATCGAGTGGCCACAAGAAACTGTAATTAATAGAAGTTCCTGGACAGATTTAAGAGGCAAAATTTAATATATATAGCAGGATTATGACGAATGTAAGGAGAAATAAATAAAGATGTAGAAATTATATAGGGGGTCTACAATTGCATAAATTTATGGTAAAAACTAGACGCATTTTAGGAACAATTATTATGTTAAGTATATTTCTTGTAGTAAATACGGCTTTATCAGCCGGGGAAGCAATTACTATACATATTGACGGCAAGGCTATTAAAACGGATGTTCCACCAGTAATTATCAAGGATCGGACAATGGTTCCAATACGGGTGATTAGTGAAGAACTGGGGCAGGAGGTATCCTGGGATGCGGTGCATCGCCGGGTAGTGATTACAACACCAGGATTTAGCAGTGACCTACCCCCAGCGGAAAAGTCAGCCCGGGGAGTAAGTATAGTAATTGATGGACAAGAAATTAAAGCTGGACCAGAAGAACCCGAGCCTTTTATATATAACGATAGAACAATGGTTCCCCTGCGAATAATCGCTGAGGGGTTAAACATGCTGGTTGACTGGGAAGAGGATACCCGTCAGGTTATTATTACTAAATCAGTGAAGGAAGAGGAGGTCATAGATCCTTTTCCAGAGAATGATTTACCTAATAGTGATGAAACCGCTACTGTTGGTAATTTAGATTTTCAGGTAGCTATAATGGGTAATGCCTTAATGGGAAAAGAACAATTACTAGCGGTTTTACAGAAAAATAACCCAGCTGCCCCAAAAGAATTGGTAGATTTGTACTTGACAATTGGAGAGGAGTATGGAATTAGAGGAGATATTGCCTTTTGCCAAGCAGCCAAGGAAACTGGATGGTGGAAATATGGGGGATTGGTACAGCCCTATCAGAATAATTATTGTGGTCTGGGGGCTACTGGTGTTGCTGCTACGGGAGAGGAAGAACTATTTGGGGCTGATCCAACCAGAGTTAGATATGAAGCAGGTGTACATGGTGCTATCTTCGATACACCAGCTACTGGAGTCGAAGCCCATATTCAGCACCTATATGCTTATGCTGTTAAAGCTGAACTTCCTGTGGGCAAAATTCTTGTGGATCCCCGCTTTATTAAGCCTGTGAGGGGAAGTGCCCCACTTTGGATAGACCTGGGTGGAAAATGGGCTTTCCCAGGCTTTGACCGTAATAAGTATGCTTGTTTGGATGATGCATTTGCTCAATCAGATACTTATGGGCATAGTATACTAAGGGATTATTACCAGAAAGTTTTAGATCTTGCTAATAAATAGGGTTAACCGTTATGATAAAAGCATAAAAATGATTAGAAAAGCAGGCCATTGACCTGCTTTTCTAATTTTATGGGTTTTAGCATATAATATTAGATTTCTACCTTTTTCCCTATTGGTTGGGAAGGTTTAACCCAGGGACCAAAAGGGGCACCAACAGGAAGTACAGTGTATCCATAGTGGGTGTTGAGTACAGTAGCAGCCGAGCCATAAAAGGAAAGTAGGGATATGCCCAATTCAGAATAGGCAGCTAATAGGTGCCATCCTTCTCCCCCCCATCCCAGGGTACTCATGAATAGTCCCAGGAATAGTAAATCGATAAGCAAGAAGATAATGAAAAGAACCTTGTTTGTCCCCATAGCACCGATAGTCATATACATTGTGAAGATAAAATAACCCAGGAAAGCAAATCCTAGTTGGGTTTGATCAACAATTGCATCAGGGTTTAATCCCCAGCATGCCATTTCCTATCATCCAGGTCATAGCAACCCCGAACCAGAAGAAGCCATAACCGCAAAAAGCGGTGGCACCAAAAGTATTATTATGTTTAAAATCAAAAAGACCTGCAATAAATTGAGCTGTTGCTCCCAGGAAGATTGCCCAGGGAATAATATAAGCAGTTCCGTCGGTAATACCTAACTTTTGGGTACATGCCACCAAGGTTACCATAGCTAATCCTAACAACCCTAGCGGTGATGGATTAGCAACAACTTCCTGAATATGACCCGTAACCTTTGTCTCGGTTAAGTTAGTCAAAATATCTCTCCTTTCCATATTATTCTTAAGGCTGGTCTTAGTTTAATCCCTCCTGTAAGTTCATTTGGCCATGCCAGAACAATGTATTAAATATGAATATTCAACTTAATATGGAAAATTCCTGTTTTGTTTGGAAATATTGTATTTACTAGAGGTTTATAAATTAATTTAAGTAAAAAAAAAGCCGTCCTATATTGGACGGTAATGCTCATATAAATTTAATAATATTTGTTATATGAGCATTAAGAGAGAGGGAAGGGAAAGTAAGGCTTACAATAAAGCTAATTATTAAGTTAATAATTATCCTAACAGTTTTGGCAGTTAGAGGGGCACCTGATAATTGGTTGTTAGCTCAAGACTGCCGATTTAGCGGAATTTCAACTTTATTGCTGTACCTGATAACAATTTATGAAGTAAAGGAGGGAAAGGTGCTACTTTGGATGAAAGATTTTATAGAATTGGCGAAGTGGCAGAAATGTTAGAAATTGAACAGCATACTTTGCGTTACCTCGAAAACTCCCTTAAACTAAAGATAATGAGAAATGAGCGGGGCGATCGCCTTTACACTGATTCTGACCTAGATACGCTCAAGCTTGTATTACAATTAAAAAGCAAAGGGCTAAATACCACTGCGATAAAACTTGCCCTGGATAATACTGAAGAAAGTTCGGAAACAAGTGTTGCTACTAAGGATAATAATACTACCCTCGATTTGGTTGAGATGGTTTCCTTGGCTCGACAAATCAGAGAGCAAAATGAAGAATTACTCAGGCAAAACCGTAGGTTGGAACAGAGGATTGAGAAACTGGAATATAAGATTGATAAGCGTAACTTAGAAAGAGAGAAGAAGATCGACGACTTCTTAAATCTTTGGAAAGCTGAGCAGGAAGGTAAAAGATCCTGGTTGTCCCGTTTTAGAGGAAAATGATATTTTATATCTTTTGGTAAGTAATGTCTCGTTGGAGTTTTTACTGATTTAAATGTTATAATCAACAAGAATACCAATTTATACATAATCAGGGATTAAGTATTTGATGCTTTTGCGTAAGGGATGGAGTTAATGATAAAGAAATACTTTAGTTTATTAATATTTCCTATTCTTTCGATAATTTTTTTAGGGCTGGTAGTGGCTGATAACCAACATGTTTTAGGTAACCAGGATGCAGTTATGTATAAATATATACAAAGTGCCCGCCAGGGGCAAGTTGGATACGGCTTTAACAGTTATTATGCCAATGATATATCTTTTGCAGGAATTGAACCAGGCGATTTAATCCTAGGAGGGTATCCTGGATGTGCTTATGGACGCTTTTCTCATGCAGGTATTTATATAGGTGACGGAAAAGTTTTAGAGAGCTTTGGCGATTTAGGGGTAAATGTTCAATCTATAGAGCACTATAGATCATATAGGGAAATTTGTTTACTTCGCGTAAAAGCTGATCCTGAAATAAAAAAAAGAACAGTAGACTATGCTATTAAACAGCAGGGTGCTATATTTTATCCTTTAGCCTTTAAAAATGATGAAAGATACTGGAACTGCAGCAAAATTATATGGAAGGCTTACCGCGATCAGGGGATTGAATTGGACCCGGAGAATGACCTCTGGGTAGCCCCTGATATTTTTTATAAAAATGATATAGTAGAAGTTATTCGGGAAAAAAGAGTTTGATGCAAAGTATTATTTTTATTGTTCGTCTATATTTCATTCATATATTTGCATTTATTACGGTTGGATTAAGTATGTATTATCCACCCTGCGATATTTTGCTGGCATTTATTTACTTAATACTAATAGGTATTGAGGCTTATAATTTGGGTCCTTTTAGTTTTAAAACCAAGATAATAACTATTTTAACCTGGCAAGCTCCAGGTTTTTTGCTTTTATTTTTTATCTTGGGCGGGGCAAGCATTGGGGATATTAGTAATTATTCTTTCTTTATTATGCTGTTTTGGTATACTCCTCTTATACCCTTACTTTCATTATTACCAGATTTATTCTTGCATGGATGGCCGCTATACTATTATGTTTTACTAACTCTACCGCTAATTATGATAGTTTATCATTTCCGATTTAGCTTTTTCAAAGCTAAATAAAGAATCCGCTGGTTTTTTCAATAACATCGAAAATCAGGTCAACCGACAACAATGTTGAAAATTACCAGCGGATTATTAGGTGAGCCTCTATTTCCCGATTGGGATGGTTTGGTTATTTAAGATAAATTCTTAAACAACTAAACTGTTTAAGTGGCTCTAATTTTAATATGTACCAATAGAATAAATATATACTGGAAAATATAGTAACAAATATCCGAGCTAAATTATTAAAATAAAAAGACTCTTTCCTTATCATCAATACTAAGTTATAAAACAGTGATTAAAAAGATAGATAGCCCAATGAGCTGTACCTTCCAATTTTGTTATTTTATGAGATAAAAGCCGCTTGTGAAAATATTAGTATGTTATAAAAGTTACATAGTGACACTTTATTTCAGCAATCGTTTTAAATAAGACTAGTATTAACAAAAAATGACCTAAATACATCAGTATTTGTGCTATAATTATGAATTGAATAAGAACCTATTTTTGGATAATCTACTTTTTTCGATAAAAGGGAAATATTAACTGGCGGGAAATAATATACCTTAATGACCTATTATAGATGGGTTGTATGTAGGTATGCTGGGCTTATAATATTAAGATATGCCAATTTTCAGTTGTTGTTCAATGATATGTTCTTCGATTAGATTTGCTATCTTATAGAATGGTTATCCGGAATGAAATAAAGCTTGGGGGAAGGAGCGAAATTGAGTATGGGCAACACTATAAAACTAGTACCTTCTCAGGAAAGTGAGCAAGAGTGGCTAGCCCGTATTGAGCAAGAATCTGGTACAAGCATTAATCTTTGTTACCAGTGTGGGAAATGTTCTGCTGGTTGTCCAGTAGGATTTGCCATGGATTATACTCCCAGACAGGTAATAAGACTTTTACAATTAAACTTAATTGAGGAAGCATTAAATACAGAAACTATATGGCTATGTGCCAGTTGTGATACTTGTTCCTCTCGTTGTCCTAGAGGGGTTGATATAGCTTCGCTTATGGATACGCTTAAAAAAGAAGCATTGGCGAGAGGAAAGTTTAAAGATAAGAGGGTAGCGCTATTTAATGAAGCCTTTTTAGATGGAGTTAGGAACTTCGGAAGAAGTTACGAAGTTGGAATACTGCTAAAACATAATTTAAAAACCCTGCAGCCATTTAAGGATGCTGAATTAGGATTACCTATGTTAAGCCGGGGAAAAGCTAATTTAATGCCTAAGAAAATAAAAGGCCGTGAACATATTAAGAAGATATTTGCTCGGGCCGAGAAGGCAGGGGGGGAACAAGAATGAAGTTAGCCTATTATCCTGGATGTTCGGCTGAGGGTAGTGCAATAGAATATGATTTATCTACCAGGAAAACTGCTCTTCTTCTGGGAACAGAATTGCAGGAATTAGAAGATTGGAATTGCTGTGGAGCTACATCAGCACATAATACTAATAAAATCCTATCTTGGGCCTTACCTGCACGTAATCTGGCTATTGCCGAGAAAAATGGTATGGATTTCATCTTAGCACCATGTGCTGCTTGCTATAGCCGTTTGCATAGCACGGAAGTATTAGCGCGCAGAGATAAGGTCATAAGGGAGCAAATCCAAGATGTTATAGAGATGGAATTTACTGCTCAAACCTCTACTATTTCAGTATTAGAATGGCTTGATCGGCAGGTAGGAATAGAAAAAATAAAGGGGCAGATAAAAAAACCCTTAAAAGGCATGAAAGCAGCTTGTTATTATGGCTGTTTACTGGTTAGACCAGTAGAATATACTGGTTTTGATGATCCTGAAGATCCCCAGAGCATGGATCGGATTGTTAAGGCGCTAGGGGCAGAGACGGTGGAGTGGTCCCATAAGTCAGAATGTTGTGGAGCTGCCCTGGCTACTTCTAGACCCGAGGTTGGAGTTAAAATGATATACGAGATAATAAAAAATGCTAAAAATGCTGGAGCTGAATGCTTAGTTACTGCCTGCCCCCTTTGTATGATGAATCTGGATATGCGTCAGGCCGGAGCCCTAAAAGCTGCTGGGGAGAAAATAGGCATGCCGGTATATTATGTTACCGAATTGGTAGCTTTAGCGGCTGGGGTAAGTCCTGCGGAAATAGGGATAAGTAAACATTTTGTTGAAGCTGATAGTTACATTACATCACTCGCGGCTAAAGTTGCGGCCTTAGCAACATCGGCACCTGCAAAAGGAGAAAAAGATGCAGGCAAAAAGGAGAACGTTGACAGTGGTGAAGACGCTCAAGACCTGCAGAAAAAAATAGATGCTATGGTTCAAGCATTTAATAAAAACCCTGATAAAATAGCATCCCGTTTGATAAAAGACCAAGAACGGGCTAAATTACTGGGGGAAATAATAGCTAGGGATGAGAAAAAGATTGGTCGTCTGGCAGAACTAATGGTTACAGATAAAGAAAAGGCTTGCAAGGCTGCGGAAGCCTTTGTTACCGGGGAGCTTAAAAAGAGAGAAAAATCGAGCTCGTAAATTGAGTGTGCATTTACAGGACTTGTTAAGGAGGGAGAGAAGATGAGTAAACGGGTGGGTGTGTTTGTATGCGAATGCGGAACTAATATTGCATCCGTAGTGGATACTGCCCGGGTTGCTGAAGAAGCCTTAAAGCTGCCTGGGGTAGTATTTGCCACCACCTATAAATATATGTGTTCTGATCCGGGGCAGGAGCTAATTAGAAAATCCATAGAAGAACAGGAATTAGAACAGGTTGTTGTAGCATCCTGCTCACCGCGTATGCATGAAAGGACTTTCCGCAAGGCAGTAGCAGCAGGTGGGCTAAACCCATATCTTTTTGAGATGGTAAACATTCGCGAACAGGACTCGTGGGTGCATCATGATCGGGAAAAGGCCAGCCGTAAAGCTATTGAGCTTATCAGAATGGCAGTAAGTAAGGTATTGCGGAATAAACCATTACAGAGCGGAAGTATTCCTGTTACCAAAAAGGCACTTGTAGTAGGAGGCGGTATAGCAGGTATGCAAGCTGCCTTGGACATAGCCGAGGCTGGTCACCCAGTAGTTTTAGTCGAGAAAGAAGCTAGTATAGGTGGGAAAATGACCCAGATGGACAAGACCTTTCCCACTATGGATTGCGCTGCCTGAATAGGCACTCCCAAGATGGTTGCTGTGGCGCAGCATCCTAATATTGAACTAATAACTTATGCTGAGGTAACTAAGGTAACAGGTTACATTGGTAATTTTAACGTAACAGTTAAGAAGAAGGCTAAATATGTGGATTGGGATCTTTGTACTGGCTGCGGTACCTGTATAGAAAAATGCCCAACCAAAAAGATTTATGATGAATTTGATCTAGGCTTAGGTTTAAGAACTGCTATTCATAAAGTATATCCGCAAGCAGTTCCTGGTAAGCCTTATATTGACGCTGAAAATTGTACTAAGCTTACTAAGGGTAAGTGTGGAATCTGTGAGAAGGTATGTCCTACCAAGGCTATAAAATATGATGATAAAGATGAGTATGTAACCTTGGAAGTAGGAGCTATTGTAATGGCAACAGGTTACGATCTTTTTAACTGGCAAGAAGCTTATGGGGAATATGGCTATGGTAAATATCCTGATGTCATAACAAGTTTACACTTTGAACGGCTGGTAAGTGCCGGAGGACCTACCGGAGGTAAGATTAAGCGGCCTTCCGATGGCAAGGAACCTAAAAGTGTTGCCTTTATTAAATGTGTTGGCTCCCGTGACGATACCAAGGGTAAAAGCTATTGCTCGCGCGCATGCTGTATGTATACCGCTAAACATGCCTACCAGGTAAAGGATAAGATAGCTGGTAGTGAAGCTTATGTATTCTATATGGATGTGCGTACAACAGGAAAAAATTACGAGGAATTTTACCAACGTTCACTTAATGTTGGGGCGAAATATATAAGAGGCCGGGTAAGTAAAATCTATCCCCGGGGAGATCAGCTGGTACTAAAGGCAGAAGATACTCTTTTGGGGAGGCCGGTAGAACTTGAAGTCGACATGGTAGTTTTAGCAACAGCTATGGTGCCTGCTACTGGGGCGGCAGAGCTGGCTAAAACAATAGGTTTTTCGGTTGACAAGGATGGGTTCTACCAGGAAGCCCATCCCAAATTACAACCGGTAGAAACCTTTGCGGCTGGGGTATTCTTGGCCGGAGCCTGCCAGGGACCCAAGGATATTCCCGATTCAGTGGCTCAGGCTAGTGCGGCTGCAGCTAAAGTGATGGGACTATTAGCTAAAAATGAATTGGCCACTGAGCCTATGGTTTCTGAAGTTGATATAAATAAATGTTCGGGTTGCGGGTTATGTGTTCCGATTTGTCCATATAAGGCTATTACCCTGGAGGAGATTCAAGAACGTGGGCCTCATGGATTTTTTAAGCGTAATGTAGCTCGTGTAAATACCAGCCTTTGTCAGGGATGTGGGGCATGTGTCCCTGCTTGCCGCAGTACTGCCCTGAATACTAAAGGCTTTACTGATGAACAACTGGTAGCGGAGGTGGATGCTTTATGTCTATAGACATCAATACGGGCTGGGCACCAAAAATAATTGTTTTTGCCTGTAACTGGTGTACCTATGCGGCTGCTGATCTGGCTGGTTTAAACCACCTGGAATACCCAGCTGATATTAGGATTATTCGTACTCCTTGTTCGGGACGAATGGATCCTATGTTTGTACTACGGGCTTTTAACCGGGGGGCTGACGGGGTACTTCTATCCGGGTGACACCCAGGTGAATGCCACTATGGTAGTGGCAATTACTATAACCGGCGCCGCCATACAGTTATAAAGAGTCTTATGGAATATATTGGAGTAGAACCGGAAAGATACCAGACTGCCTGGATTTCAGGGGCAGAAGGAATAAAGTTTCAGCAGACCATGGAAAAATTGGTGGCCGATGTAAAAGGTCTAGGGCCTAACGGAAAGCTGAGGGATGCAAGATGACAGATACAACTTCCAGAATCAGAGAGATTGCAGCCAGGCTTCTAACTAGTAGTCAGGTGGATATTTTTATGGGCTGGGAAAAAGGCCAAGCCGATTACCAGGTTCGCCCTTTTTTTGCCCATGGGGTAGAAGAGATAGAAAAACTGGTATTTAATGAATATTGTATTCATAATCTTGCTAATTCGCTTTTAAAGTACCGGGACGGTCAGGAGAAGATAGGCATTGTTGTCAAAGGGTGTGACTCCCGCGGAATAGTAAGACTAATACAGGATGGCCAGTTTAAGCGGGAACGACTGTATATAGTTGGGGTTGCTTGTCAGGGTATGAAAGATCCCCTGCAGGCAGTTAGGAACAATTCTGGTTTCTTTCCCCCTGCTGCAAATATCCAATTGGCTAAAAAATGTACTAATTGCATAGAGCCTAATCCAGTGATTTATGACGAACTAATTGGGGAAAAACAGCCTGCCAGGATCCAAGAAGCTGAGCGCTTTCAGCAGGTAAAAAACCTAGAGAATATGACTGCAGATGAGCGCTATCGCTTTTTTGAGGATACATTTTCTCGTTGCATTCGCTGTTATGCTTGCCGCCAAGTTTGTGTAGCTTGTAATTGCCGCACCTGTATATTTGATGAAATGAAGCCCCAATGGGTAGGGCGGGAAACTAGTATTAGTGATAACTTTATGTATCACCTGGTGCGGGCTTCGCACATGGCTGGGCGTTGTATTGAATGTGGTGAATGTGAACGGGTGTGTCCGGTTAATATTCCTCTAATGCTTATTAACCAAAAACTGATAAAAGATGTAAATACTTTTTTTGGGCCTTATGAAGCAGGTATTAATTATGTAGAAGGGGCTAAACCACCCCTTAGCAGCTATCAGGAAAATGATCCCGACAATTTCCTATAGGGGGTGAAGTGATATGCAGGTTTTAAGTAAATCCAAATTGACAGATGCCTTTAATTTGTTAAATGAAAAAGCCGAGCTTTTTATTCCCTTGGCCCGGGGAGAGGAAAGCGGTTACTTTTGCTGGAAAAGCTATAATGCTGACAGCGATAAGCTAATGCTTGAAGCCATAAATGTTATGCTTCCGTCCAAAGGACTCATATTTCCACAGACGGAGAGGATGTACAAGTTTACCAGCAATGGCCAGGGAGTTGAAATTAAGGAGACTTTCGAAAATAGTGAATCCCGGATAATATTCGGTCTCCGTTCCTGTGATGCTGCGGCTATTGGTTGTTTTGACGATGTTTTTCTAACCAGGGGCTATGTAGACAGCTTTTATCAGGCACGTAGGGAAAATACTACTATTGTAGCTAATGCTTGTTATAGGCCGGGGGAAAATTGCTTTTGTGAGGCTATGGGAGTTGATCCGCTTGAACCTTTAAATGCGGATGTAATTATTAGAGATACGGGGGATTTCTACATTTGGGACAGCAAAACCGCCAAGGGAGATGAATTAACCGCTGTGTTGGGTTCTATCTTGGAAGATAAAGAGGTTGCAGTCCCACAATTGCAAGGCTTTAAGCAGAAGATAGACTACGAGGGAGTGGCTGAAAAACTAAAAGATATGTTTGAAGATCCTATATGGGGTAAGCTGTCCCAGACCTGCCAAAACTGTGGAATTTGTACTTATGTTTGTCCTTCTTGTTATTGCTTTGATATACAGGTTAAATCCTGGGGTGATGAAGGATACCGTTTTCGTTGCTATGATTCCTGTATGTATAGTGAATACACCCAAATGGCCGGTGGGCATAATCCCCGTGGTGATAGCCGGGAACGTTTCCGTAATCGTTTCCTGCATAAACTGGAATTTTTTAAAGAGAGATATGGTAGAGCACTTTGCACTGGTTGCGGCCGTTGCATAGTAGCCTGTCCTGCCGGAATTAATATAACCCAGATTATTAAGCAGGTTAAGGAGGCGGATACCAGTGTCACAGCATAAATGTAATTGCGGGAACCCATTGGTTCCGCAAATTGTTGAGGTTATAGATATTAAAGAAGAAACCCCAGATGTTAAGAGCTTTTTCGTACGCTGTGAAAAGGGCGGAGTACCATTTGATGTCATGCCTGGCCAATTGGGAATGGTTTCTCTATTACCAGTAGGGGAAGGTATGTATTCGATTTCTTGGCAGGAAGAGCAGGAATACCTGCAGTTTGCTATCAAAAGGGTTGGATTGGTAACTGAAGAATTACACCAGATAGAAGTAGGCCAGAATCTAGGGGTTAGAGGTCCTTACGGCAATGGTTTTCCGATCGAAGCCTGTAAAGGGAAGGATATGTTATTTATAGCTGGCGGCATTGGGCTAGCTCCATTAAGGTCATTCATTAAGTATTGTTTTAAGCATCGCTCCGACTACGGTAAGATAAAGATAATCTATGGTAGTCGTAGTTATGCGGATCTTTGCTTTAAGGATGAGATTTTTGATAAATGGCCTCAGGAGAAAGACACTGAAGTATATATTACCATTGATAACGCAGAAACAGGCTGGGATGGCCATGTAGGCTTTGTACCAGCTTATCTTGAAGAGATAAACCCGTTACCTCAAGGTACTATAGCGGTTACCTGTGGACCTCCAATTATGATTAAGTTCGTATTACAGTCTTTAGAGAAAATGGGCTATACCGATAAACAGGTTATAACCACTCTGGAAATGCGCATGAAATGCGGCATAGGTAAATGTGGGCGCTGTAATGTAGGAAGTGAATATATATGCCTGGATGGTCCAGTATTTACCCTGGATCAGCTAAAAAAACTACCCCCCGAATGGTAGTATGTAATATAAATAATGGTTTTGTAATAGGACCAGTGGATTTTATTATCTACTGGTCCTATTATGGATACTGACCCTTTAAAATACTGACCCTCCATAAAGAAAGCCAAGATAGAAAATACCTACAATAGCTATGATATGCAATATCCACCAGCCAGCCTTAAGAAAATTAAATGTTCCCAGATCATAACCTTCCTCAGTTTTTACATCTTCTTGTTCCATTGGAAGGCCTCCTTTCTTGAAAAACAAATTATAGTGATAATATTTCCAGAATAGTAAGTAATATTCTGAAAATGGTGTTAATAGATGAAAGAAATTTTTTTACCATCTTGAATTACTATTTAGAATCTTTCCCAGGTAACTATACTATTTGTTTAGGCTCAGATGAGTAGACCAAGAAAGAGGGCATTATATTTATAGCTAGTTATGTATACCTTATGCTGTGCGAATGTCAACCAAAAAGTGAACCACTGTGCTGATTAAAAACTGAGCCACTAATGCTAGTTTAAAAGTGAGCCACTTTGCTCACTATCTGGCTTTGATACAACTTCAT
>JBMNOV010000006.1:0-54481 GCA_050943255.1 Syntrophomonadaceae bacterium | reverse complement strand
ACAGGAATACTGAAGTTTTATTAGTGTCTTGTAGAAGATGATGCTGACTTTTAATTTAATTATGAGTTTGTTTTTTAATAAAAATTATGATTCCCTTTATTAAGTGGTTACGGCTCTTTCCAAGAAACTAGCCATTATAGTAATGTTTTTAAACGTTCAACTCGTATTAATGTTTTTAAACGATACTGCTAATTATAAAAAAAAACACCTTCTGCAATGTTATTACACTACAGAAGGTAAGGCTAAAATGATTAACCCGAAAAACGAAAATGGAATACTGCCCCTTATATGCTAATTGGCAATATTACCGGAGGGCTGGGTGAAGAAGTAATGATAAACTTTACTTTTTCGCAACTTCACGCAAATTAAGAGTTTCAATAATAAACCCAAGAGAAGGTACAGTATCAAAATAAGCATACTTTACCCCGCCGCCACGGACAGAGTCTCCGGCTTGGTAGACCTTAATCCCCTTTTCTGCCATAGCCTGTATTGCTGCCTCATGATCGGCAACATCAAAACGAATATGATGTAATCCTTCTTTACCTTCATTGATAAAGTCCTGCCAGGCACTTTCGCCACTGCGAGGAGTCATAAACTCAAGCTGTAAACCTAAAAAGTCATATAATAATACATCTACACTACAATCGCCCTTTTCGCCCCGGTAAACTCTATCTTTGTAGTTAAATACATCAGCTACATCAGGTTCAACCCCAAATAGTTCTTTCATCCCTGCTTTTGCTTTTTCGAGATCCTTTACTACAACTCCTATCTGGTCAATCTTATTAAATATTTCTTTCAATTCCGCCATTACATTTCCTCCCCCTTTTTACTTCCATCAAGAATATTGAACGCTTATAAAAGCACTAGTGTCATTCTAACGTAATGAAAACTAAGTGATGTTACAAAAAACAGGGGTAAAGATCCTTTGCTTTAGAATGACAACTATCCGTCCATTAACTCCTTCCCGATAATTCTAGTAGAATTATATAGCCTCACTTATAGTTAGGGTCAATAGAATAAAAATTTAATTATTGACAATAGCACTTAATATCATCATGACTAAATGCAAGTTCAAAATGTAGACAGAGGAACCTCTCCGGTCCCCCTGTCTGAGTAAAAGTCTATAATTATCTGCTTAGCTTAGTAATATTGAATTTCACCTGTTTTAAACTGCACCTGATTCATAATAAGCAAGCTAAATGTTAATATATTAAGCTAATGCATGTATGTCCCACCATTAATGTCTAGTGTGCAGCCTGTGATATGATTTGCTTCATCACTTGCCAGGAAAACAATTGCAGTGGAAACATCACGCGGTAAGCCAACTTTTACCCCTGGAGCAGGAGGGCGGTTCTTGGATAACGGAGTCTCAATGATACCAGGAGCAACCCCATTTACATTGATGTTATGAGCCGCACCTAATTTAGCCAGGGAATAAGTCATTGCAATAACCCCACCTTTAGAGGCAGTATAGTCGATACCGGCAGCAATACCGCCAATACGACCGGCGCTCGAGGAAACATTGATAATTTTACCGTAATTTTGCGCTTTCATATATTTTAAAGCTTCACGGGCACAGAGATAGGTACCACGCAAATTAATATTAAGAGTCTTATCCCATACATCGACATTAACTTCATCGATACTGAGATAATTCAAAACACCGGCACTGTTTACAAGTATGTGTATAGTGCCGAATTTCTCTCCAGCAAAGGCAAATAATGCCTCAATTTCCGATGGGATTGAAACATCAACCTTAAAAGGGAGACACTCGCAGCCAGTTGCTGTCGTAATTTCTTCAGCAGCTTTAACGGCACTGTCGAGGTTCAGGTCAGCAATAATAATTCCCTTAGCTCCACGTTCAGCTAAAAGAAGTGCAGTATCACGACCAATTCCGCTCCCTGCGCCGGTAATAAGCGCATATTTTCCTTCAAATGGTTTCACTAATAATCCCTCCCTTATTTTTTATTTTCTCTAGACTATAGAAAGACATATACTATCTACCCAGTATATGTCTTTCCTTTGGCAACATTTGGAGTATAATTTACGTCATATAGTATTTGATGCTGTTTGATTCTAAATGGATCTTCCTTAGTTAATAAGCTGACGATAACCACTGCTAAGAAGGCAAAGGTTAAGCCAGGTATACCTTCATGAAGAATACTACTTAAACCGCTCATCTTCCAAATTATAACCGTCAATAAACCAATTGCTGAACCTGCAGCCGCACCATACACATTGGCTCTTTTCCATACTAATCCCATAACTAGGGGTATTCCTAAGGCTGCTCCTCCCCCTACCGAGGCAAAAATAACCATCCAAAATACCAGTCCTTGAAGTTGGATAGACCCAATGGTGCAGAAGATAATTAGACATACCATTACCGCTTTATTTATTAGAACTAATTGAGACTCCGAAGCTTGCCCTTTGAATATCTTTTGGTATACATTTCTGGTTATGGTAGTTGATGCAGCTAACAGTTGGGAATCAGCGGTTGTCATAATGCAGGCGATAACCGCACAGATCATTATACCAGATAGTACCGGAGGAAATGCCTGTTGAACCAGTATAGAAAAAGCCATTTCCGGGTCAGCCAAATTGGGGAATATAGACCGTGCTGCCATTCCTGTTACCAAAGCAGCTAACCTGGTTAAGGTCATAAATATAGCAGCTAACAACGCCGATCTTTTCATTAAATTGACATCTTTTATAGCAAAAATCCGCGGGCTTACATGGGCATGCCCGAAGGTACTTAATGCTACAAACATCCACCCAACTACGGTTGCAATTGCTACAGCTAGAGGAGCAGAACCCCGGCCAGTTAACAAGATAGGGTCAATGTTGGCCAATGATGCTGTCATTCCCTGCCAGCCACCAGCATAATGAACTGCCATGAAAGGCATGGTAAAAGTAACAGCCATTATAATAAAACCCTGGGCAGTATCGGTCATGGCAACTCCCCTGAACCCAGCAAAAAAGGTATAAATGAATACAACAATTGCCGAAAGTATTATACCGCCTTCTAATGATAGGTTAAAAACAGGTGCCATGGTTTTTGAAGCCGCCGTAATCTGGGATGAAACATAGCCTGTCATAAAAACAATTACCGCAACTGAGGCTATTGCCCTTAGAATGTTTTTCTTATCATTATACATATCAGCTAATATATCAGGTACATCAATGGAGCGGTGGAAGTCGCCCATACGCTTAATCCTCCAGGCAAAAAAGCTCCATAAGAGAAGGACATTAAAGCAATCAGACAAAAGGTACCAAGAGGCGAAACCACCCAGAGAATAACCTAATCCCATAAAACCAATAAATAAAAATCCACTGCTCAGACTGGTTATGGAGCTAAGTGCCGATTGTACCCAACCCAAATCTCTTCCAGCCACGGCATACTCTTCCTGGGTATCCTGTTTGTGTTTAACGGTTAAATATATAATAAAGCCGCCCATCACTAAAACATAGGCAATAATCGTTATAATTATTGTCCAATTAAACATTGATTGTTCCATCTTTAAAATACCCCACTTTCAGCTCTAAAGTATTTTGAGGAATATTTGGTCCTGCTTTATAAATATTTCTTCATTTCCTCTACATCCCTTTTATATGGTGCTTGTTCAAACATCTTCGGTATTTTTTTCATAATATTATCCCAGTATAAATACATAATTACTATTGATATAAAAGGGAATATTAATAAGAAATAGACAATAAAATTAAAATCCACAATTATCTCCTCCTCGTACAGTTTCATCCCGCCTATTGTTGATTGCTTGGATCAACAAATGATATAAAATTTCACCTATAAGAACTAATTCATTAATTCGTGTCAAAATAAATAAAAGAACCTATTACATCTACCATACAACCTTCGCCTGTTACCTTAGCCTGACAACTTTACGCTAACTGCATATACCACCCCCCCACAAGTAACTTAAGCTGGTCTATACTCACTATTTCGTGTTAATATTTCCTAGTATAGTAATTATTTTTTACTGCGCCCAAAGGGAATATAAATTATCACTATAGGTTAAGGTCAAGGAATCTTTAAAGAAACTAATTATTTTATTGGCGAACTTTGCAGGCTATACATGATTTGGTTTTTCTGTTCAATTAATAGCGGAAATACAAGAGGGATAAATTTATTAATCCATTCTTCATCCTGGTAAAGAGCTTTGCGCTTTTCCGCTCTTTCTTCAAAACTGTCATATTCCCATATACTTACTAGTTGATTAAGGGTGCCGATTTCGGAAAACCAGAAGCCAACTAGCTTTGTATATTTGGAGATTATGGGGTAACCGATTTCATCGAAGTATTTGGTGTAGAGAGGAATTGAACCTGGTTTAAGAGTATAAGTACGCATTTCATAAAATTTCATAATATACCTCCTAACTAAATAGTAAAATTTGACCACATAAACAACATTATACTTTTGTTAGTTTTATACTAGAACATGCTCTATTTGCTTTCATTATATTAGTTTGCCGATTGAATTACAACAACTTTTTTAATTAGGAAATAGACATAGATTAACATACCCCATGGGGGGTTAGTTAGAAAATACATGCTGTAGGTATGATATAGGCAGGCATGAGTGATTAATAAAAAAGACTGTTCCTACTTGAAGTGCCCCGCAAAATTTAGTTGTTTGTCTAACTTTTGCGGTGCACTTCACTGGGAATGGTCTGCTTGTAAGTTATTAAAACTTATAATACACAATTGAGTTTTATAAATCCTGGTATATTTCCTTGTACTTATCTGTTACTATTGAACTAAAATATATAGATAATATGCGGCTAATAGTTGTTTCAAAATCAAAACCTCCATCAGCAATACACCAGTTAAAAATTACACCCTGGCATAGCATGCATATTTCAATACCCATCTGTTCGGCACTTATCTCATTTGAGACTAAACCTTCTTGTTGTGCTTTCTCTAATTCTGATATGGTAAAGAGAACACGTTCAGTTTTGTTGTGCCGGCTGTTTAAGGATTTATTCTTGGTTGAATAATAATTGGACATAAACTCTATTCCGCTCTCTTGTAAGAACCTTACATAATAAACATAAGCATTAATTATTTTATCTTTAAAAGACTTCGGAGTTTTGCTACTATCCAGGCTAGTTAGGTATTGGTGATAACTTTTCATAATATACTGTGCTAATAAATCATCTTTATTGGCAAAATGATGGTAAAATGTCCCATTTGAAACCCCAGCAGCTTCGCATATGTTCCTGACAGTTAAATATTCATAACCATATTTTTTCATAATCCTTAAGGCTGCATTAAGTATTTTATCTTTTGTTTCCTTAGTTTTAATTTGCCTTGGAGGCACTAGCGTTTTTTCATTTAGCAACTTTTTCTCTCCTTTCCCCATTATTTAATCCAATATTCAATGGTTATTCTATCTTAATTAATTCTCATTATTATTAACCTGAATATCACCTTACTCCTTTTAGAAAACACATCATTTTAAAATTTAAGCTTAATAGTTAAGCTTAAATAAGAAACGCTTATATCTTTATATTATTGCACACATTCTATAATCTGTCTAATTAGAGAATAACAATGATGGGTAGATAAGAGCTGAAAGAAGATAGACTATAGGTATATCTCTATTATCTCTCCCCTATTATCTATCATCTTTACTCGGACGAATTTACCGTAGAGTTCATGGGAGGAGTTTAGCAAAACTTCAATATAGTTATCACTTAGTCCGGTATATTCTTGCGGAGCAATTTTCTTTTCTACCAATATAGTTAGTTCTTTGCCCTGGTGACTATTTATAAAATCCTGGTGTTTTTTCTGAGCCAGTTCTAGAATTTTCTGACTACGGGCATGTTTTTGCGATGGAGAAACTTGGTTAGTCATAGCTGCAGCCTTGGTTCCCGGGCGCCGGGAATAAGGGAATACATGTAAATCCGTAAGTGGCAGACTTTCAATAAGGTTATAGGTTTCATTGAATTCTTTCTCATCTTCACTCGGAAATCCAACCATTACATCAGCAGTAAGTGCCACCCCAGGAACCTTAGCAGCGATTTCCTGGAGCAGTTCATAATAATACTCCCGGCTGTAACGCCGATTCATGGCCTGAAGTATTTTGTTACTGCCACTCTGTAAAGGTATATGCAAATGCCGGCACATCCTTGATGTACCTGCTATAAGATTTATGATTTCCGAACTTACTTCCAAAGGCTCCAGTGAACCCAGGCGAATCCTGTATTCCTCTCCTGTTTCATTAAGAATCATGTCCAGAAGCTGCTTCAGATCCCAGCCTTTAAGATCTATGCCGTAAAAACCAATATGTATGCCTGTCAGAACTATCTCCAGGTAACCCAAGGCAGTTAATTGTTTTATTTCCTGCAAAATTGCATAAGGCTCCTTACTGCGTACCGGCCCTCTTGCCTGAGGTATTATACAGTAGGAACAGTTGCTTTGGCAGCCGTCCTGGATCTTAACAAAGGCACGGGTGCGCTCATGCCGGCAGGAGTACAATACTGGTTTTATCTTTCGATTTTCGTTTAGTAGCTGGTTTATTATTAATGGTTTTTTTTGCTCTGGATTCACGTTTTCGATAATATCAGCAATACTATCTTTATTAAGATTGCCAACAATAAGGTCTATACCCTCAATATCAGCCAATTCCCTGCTAGCAACCTGGGCCATACAGCCGGTTATCGCAACCAGCGCATGGGAATTACGAGCCGCCCGCCTTATCATTGCTCTTGATTTACGGTCACTAACATGAGTCACGGTACAGGTATTTATTATATAAATATCAGGGTTATCTGTAAAATCGACTATATTATAACCCCGGTTAATAAACTCTTCTTTAAGTTGTTCTGTTTCTACTTGGTTTACCTTACAACCCAGGGTATAAAAAGCTACTTTTTTCATTAATTTATCCAAGTTCTCCATATTCATATAATATAATACTTGCTGCTACTAAACCTGCTGTTTCAGTTCTTAATATCCTGGGACCTAATGAGGCAGTTTTAATACCTAGTTCGGCGGCCCTTCTGGCCTCATTAGCGGAAAATCCACCTTCGGGCCCAACGATTATAAATAACTCATCTGCCTGGCTGTATTGTTTTTCCTGCAACAAAGACCTTAGACTAGTTTTATCTTCATTTTCATACAACATTATGGCAGGTCTTTTCCCTATCATTTTAAAAATAGCCGGCAATTCAGATATAGCTAGAACTTCAGGTACTATGTTGCGGCGGCTTTGTTTGCAGGCTTCCTGGGCAATTGACTGCCAGCGGCACACCTTTTTTTCTGCCTTTTCATCTATTAATCGCACTACACTCCGTTCACAGCTTACCGGATAAATCGCTTTTACTCCGATCTCAACCGCTTTCTGAATTATTTTATCCATCTTCTCGCCTTTTACCAAGCCTTGAGCAAGGTAAATCTGTAATGTTGGTTCATTATCCTGGAATCTCGTGGATATAATTTTCCCCTTTAAAGTGACCCCTTCTTTTCCTGCCAGCTCAACCTGGTATTCCCTACCAGTCCCATCAAATAAAAATACCATATCCCCTGCTTTTAAACGCAGAACTTTCTCAATATGCCAGCCTTCACCCTGGTCTATTATCACAGTATTACCATTTATGGCGGCAGGATTTATAAAAAAACGGTGCATTTTTAAGCAGTATCTCCTTAATATAATTAAACAGAAATAAGGGAACAAGGGTAAGGCTTTGTTTTAGCTAACCTTATCCTTATTTCCTTATATTTAAGCTTTGCGTGCGGCAACACCTACCCAATCAACATCATTTAATTTTTGTTCTATGGTAAAACCGTATTTCTTTAGTTGCATCTCGACTTCAGGCCAGCGACTATCGACTATTCCCGAAGCGAAAAGATACCCTCCAGCTGATAAGGCTATCGCAGCTTCAGGAATAAGGTTATTAATAACTTCTGCCGTTATGTTAGCAAATATCATATCAGCTTTTTGGGTTCGTAATAACTCTATTATATTGCCTTCTTCAACTTTAATTACATCTTCCAAATGGTTAAGCCGTATGTTCTCCTGTGCTACTTTTACTGCTACTTCGTCAATATCCATAGCATAAACCGAACAAGCCCCCAGCTTAGCTGCGCCTATAGATAGAATCCCTGAACCACATCCCGCATCAATTATATGTTCCCCGCCTTTAACATACTGGTCGATAAAAAACAGACAAAACCTTGTAGAAGCATGAATACCAGTGCCAAAAGCCATACCGGGATCTATTTCAATTACTAACTCCTCATCCCGAGGCAGGTAATTTTCCCAGGAGGGCTTAATTACCAATCTATCTCCTACTTTAAAGGTATGGTAGTATTTTTTCCACAAATGTTCCCAATCTTGATTTTTTACTTCATCAATAAAAATCTTTATTAGGGGATTGTTAAAGTTTTTCTTCACTGCCTCAAGACCGGAATATATCTCATCCATGATTTCCTTATCCTCATGAAAATATGCCTTTACAATAGTAAATTCATGATCTAGAAAATCAGGTAACACCGATTGCGGATTAAAGATATCATTTTCCAAGTATTTACCCACTGCCTGGGGGTCTTCAATTACTACTCCACCTGAACCCAAATAGTGAAAAATACCTGCGACTGCTTCAACACACTTTTTTTCAGTAAGCACACAAATTTCTTTCCATTTCATAAATGATGCTCCTATCCCATAGCATCCTTAAATTTTTCAAATATACCTTTTTTGCTTATTTTTCCTTCCTCATCATTAAAGGCCATAAGCAATTCTTTCTGATGCTTGGTTAAACGTTTGGGGATGCTAACCTTAATAATAACTTTTAAATCTCCCTGGCGATGGCTATGCAGATGAGGTATTCCCTTATTTTTAACAGTAATTACATCACCCGGCTGGGTACCTTCCGGAATAGTAAGGGTGTGACTAGCACCGCCAAGAAGAGGTATTTCCAACTCAGCCCCCAAGGCGGCCTGAACAAAGTCAATTGTTTCAGTAGTAATCAGGTTATAACCATCTCTCTGCAGACGTGGATGGGGGCGAACCACAATGGTTATATATAAATCCCCAGGCGGACCACCACGTACACCCTGCTCCCCTTCGTTCTGAATTCTTAGACGGGAACCGGTATCTACCCCAGCTGGAATACGTATCTGAATTTTTCTGTTTTTTCTAACTTGACCGCTGCCACGACAAGTTGAACAAGGTTTTTCAATAATCTTTCCTTCGCCATGGCATCTGCTGCAAGGCCTAACTGTTTCAAAGCGCCCAAAAGGAGTACTCTGGACATTACGCACCTGGCCACTTCCGTGACAATTAGGGCACTGTTTAATATTGGAACCGGGTTCGGCACCACTGCCATTACACCTGTCACATTTTTCTACCCGCGCTATTTCAATATCTTTTTCCAACCCAAATATAGCATCTTCAAAATTTATTTCTAAGCGAATCTCCCTATCAGCACCTCTTTGCGGACCGCGTTGGCGTTTTCCGGTAGTAGCTCCACCACCAAAGAAAATATCGAATATATCGCCAAAGCCCCCCATATCCCCAAAGCCGCCGAAACCGTTTCCTCCAAATCCTCCCGCGTTTCGGGTAGGATCAAAGGCATCATGACCAAACTGATCATAAGCCGCCTTTTTATTAGCATCACTTAATACCTCATAGGCATCATTTATTTCTTTAAATTTATCTGCCGCATTGGGGTCGTCTTTATTAACATCCGGATGGTACTTCCGTGCTTTTTGCCGATAGGCTTTTTTTATTTCTTCTGGAGTAGCGTTTTTTGATACTCCCAGAACCTCATAAAAATCCCGCTTTGTGGCCATTATTCCCCACCTTCCTGAAAAACAGGGTTAACCCGGAAACATTAAAGCTTCCGGGTACTATCCTCATTCCCAAGTATTATATCAGATACTTAAATCTATTCATTTCTCGAGTAAAAATCCTTATTTTATTTACTGGAAAATACGCCTAATCCTTTTTATCTTCATCTGCAATATTGTAATCAGCATCAAAAACCTCATCTGAAGCCTGTGTTTCCTGTTGCTGTTGATTAATATTCTGATACATTTTAGTTGTAAAAGCATAGACTGCTTCGGTCAGGGCACCAGTCTTAGTTTCAATCTCACCGGTATCATTCCCCTGCAGGGCCTTATTAAGCTCTTCTTTGGCAGTTTCAATTTTGTTTTTGGTTTCTTCATCGATTTTATCGGCGTATTCCTTTAAGGTTTTATCTGCTTGATAGATGGCATTATCAGCACTGTTTCTAGCCTCGATTTCTTTCAAGCGTTTCTCATCTTCTTCGGCATACTTTTCCGCATCGCGAACCATTTTATCTATCTCATCATCACTTAGCCCGCTGGAGGAAGTAATGGTAATCTGCTGTTCCTTGTTAGTAGCCAAATCTTTAGCCGTAACATGTACTATACCATTAACATCAATATCAAATTTGACCTCTATTTGGGGAATGCCCCGGGGGGCCGATGGGATCCCAGTTAACTGGAAGCGGCCAAGAGTAACATTATGCTGGGCCATCTTTCTTTCACCCTGGAGAACGTGAATATCAACAGAGGTCTGGTTATCAGCCGCAGTCGTAAATATCTGGCTTTTAGCTGTCGGTATAGTTGTATTACGTTCAATAATCCGGGTAAACACCCCTCCCAGGGTTTCAATACCCAAAGATAATGGTGTAACATCCAGAAGGACAACATCAGTTACGTCCCCAGCTAAAATACCACCTTGAATAGCTACACCTATTGCCACTACTTCATCTGGATTAATACCTTTAAATGGTTCTTTTCCAATATAGTTTTTTATAGCCTCTTGAACTGCTGGGATTCTGGTAGAACCTCCCACTAAAATAACTTTATCGATCTGGCTCACATTTAAGCCGGAGTCTTTTAAAGCCTGCCGGGTCGGTCCCATAGTTTTTTCTACTAAATCAGCGGTCATATCGTTAAACTTGGCCCGGGTAAGAGTTTTCTCCAGGTGTAAAGGTCCATCCTGTGTAGCCGTAATATAAGGAATATTAATATCAGTACTCATTACTCCAGATAGTTCATGTTTGGCCTTTTCCGCTGCCTCTTTCAATCTATGCATAGCCATTTTGTCATTGCGTAGATCTATTCCGTTTTCTTTTTTAAATTCGCCAAGCAGCCAATTTATTATTTTATCATCAAAGTCATCTCCACCCAGGCGGTTATTACCACTTGTGGCCTTTACTTCAAACACTCCATCACCAATTTCTAATATGGAGACATCAAATGTACCTCCACCCAGGTCAAATACTAATATTGTCTGAGTATCATCTTTATCCAGGCCATAAGCTAGAGCTGCTGCTGTAGGCTCGTTTATAATTCTAAGTACTTCCAGGCCTGCTATTTTCCCGGCATCTTTGGTAGCCTGGCGTTGGGAGTCCGTGAAATAGGCAGGTACTGTGATAACTGCCTGGGTTATCTTTTCACCTAAATAAGCTTCAGCATCAGTCTTTAATTTCTGCAAAATCATGGCTGAAATTTCCTGAGGGGTGTATTGCTTATTATCAATATTTACTTTATAATCAGTACCCATTTTTCTTTTTATAGATATAACAGTTCTATCAGGGTTGGTAATTGCTTGTCGTTTAGCAATACGCCCCAACAATCTCTCGTTTGATTTGGAAAAACCAACAACTGAAGGGGTGGTGCGTTCTCCTTCGGCATTGGCAATAACAACGGCTTCGCTGCCCTCCATGACAGCAATACAGGAATTAGTTGTACCCAGGTCGATCCCGACAACCTTACTCATTATTTACTAACACCTCCAAATTCATATATAGCGTTTATTATTAAGTTATTTGCTCACTTTAACTAGACTAGGCCTTATAACCCGGTCGTGAAGCATGTACCCGCATTGTAATTCTTCAATAACTGTGTTTTGAGGATATTCATCGCTTTCTTCAACCATTAGCGGCTGATGGTATTGGGGATCAAAAGGTTTTCCCTGAGCATCTATGGGCTCTACCCCCTCGTTTTTTAAAAATTCCTGTAGATTGCTGGTAATCATTTCTACCCCTTTACTTAGCGCTTGAAGATCCTTGCTGGTAGCAAATTGTTCTAATGCCCTTTTTAAGTCGTCAACTATTGGCAACAACTTTTTTATTAGTGGAAGGATAGCATACTTGCTATACTCTTCCTTTTCCCTGTTTGTGCGCCTTTTATAATTTTCCAGTTCAGCTAGAGACCTTAAATAAAGATCATAATACTTTTTACTCTCTTCCTGCTGTTTTTCTAACTGGTTTTTTAGTGATATAATTTCGTTTGGCATTGCGCCATTATTATTGCTAACTTGCTCACCTGGCTGTTCTTCATTATTTGTTTTTGGATTAAGTATAACATCATCAAGGTTTTCCGTGTTTTTATTTTCCATTAATAACACCTCTATTCTGTGATATCAATGTTTTCAGAACCAGACTCATCATTTTTCATTTTAATTACTGTATTAATCCGGAGAATCGAGGTTGCTACTTCGCCGGCCGTTTTAATTGCTTTAAGCTTCACCAGAACAGGGTCAAATATCGCTTTTTCCAGCACATCTATTATTTCGCCACTATCAGAATCAAAGGTAATACTACTTTTTCCCTCCTTTTTCTGCGCAGCTATAATATTACCTAATTTCTCTAGGGGATTAAAACCAGAATTACTGGCCATACAGGTAAAGGGTTTGAGTAATGCTTCACGTACTGCAAGTATACCATAAGAACTCATCCCTCCAGCTTCCCGGGCTTTTTCCTCTAGTTGACTGGCCAGCCATACTTCCAAAGCTCCTCCTCCAGGAACTACCCCACCTTGTAAGGCAGCCTGCACTGCCGAAGCCGCATCCCGGGCAATACGCTCACGTTCGTCAACGACTTCTCCGGTTGAGGCGCCTAATATTAGAGTAGCCAGATTCTGCCCTTTCCCTCCATATATGTATGTTTGCTTTAGTTTCTCATCAAACTTAACTACCTCAGCATAGCCAAGGTATTTTTTTAGTACCTCGGCAGGACGATTAAGGGCACTGATCTTAATTTTTCTAGCTCCTGTATGCTGGCACAGCTTCTCCATCTCCCGGGATGATACTCTTTGTAAGACCATTATCCCAGCTTCAGTGAGAATTTCTTCAGCTATGCTATCTATATTGCGGTCAACTACTATTAAATTTACTCCAAGCCCAATCAGATGAATAAGATTATCCTCATATTGTTGCCTGGCCTGAAGATAATATTGAAAACCAGCCTCGGTTTTCATGGCTTCGCGATCAAGGTCTTCTGGACGTAAAGCATCATCAACGGCCAGGATAACAACCCCTTGAATAGCAGTAGGCATTTCCTTGTTGACTGGCTGTTTGTTTACTACTACCCCTTTAAATACGCGATTTTCGGTACCCTCCCGGGCGATAACGGCATCAGCATACTTATAATCTGGATCCAGCAACCTGTCTTTACCTACCAATCTGGCCCCTTCCACGACTAGCTCAGCTAAATCGTTTTCACCTCTACCAGCAACAGCAGCAATGTTAACCAGCCGTTCATCATCTAGTGAATTGATTAAAATCCTGTTAGCTTCAATGTTTTCAAGGGTTGCTCGTATGCCAATGTTTATTCCCTCAACTACCCGGGTAACCGGTACTCCTTTTAATACCTGGGCTGCTCCTTCAACTACCAAAGCACTAGCAATTATAGTAGCTGTAGTAGTTCCGTCGCCTATTTCCTCCTGTTGAGCCCGGGCTGCATTAATTATCATGTGGGCGACAGGATGGCTAACTTCCATAAATTTTAGTATAGTAACACCATCATTAGTTACAACCACATCGCCAAAACGGTCAACCATCATTATATCCAATCCCCGGGGCCCAATTGTACCTTCGACGGTTGAGGATATAATCCGGGCTACATTAGTATTACTTAAAAGAGCCTGTAATTTGTCACCCTTTTCCTGATCAGTGGCAAGGAGTTTGTCGGACATTAAAATAACCTCCTCGCTAAAAATGTTTTTTAATTAATTCTTCAATTATCTGTTGAACTGAATCAATAGTGCCGGCTGCCTTCCAGTATTCCATGCGTACCGGTCCAATAAGGCAAATCTTGCCTTGTTCTCCCTGGGTTTTGAAACCCGAAAAAACCATGCTTAAATCTTTGAAAGATTCTGTCTCATTCTCCTGACCTATTCTAATATTGACATTATCATTTATAACATCAGGAAAAAGATTTTTTAATAGGTCTTCTTCTTCAAAAGAAGTTAGAATCTTTTTTAATTTATCCACATCTCTAAACTCAGGTTCATTCATTATATTAAGTGCGCCACTGACTATTACTTTTTCCTCACTAGAATTATCTAAGAGATTATCTATCGCTTCAAGCATTCGATCTATCACTCTTCTCCGCTGCTTAAGTTCTTCCCTAAGCTCCTGCAGGTCGCTACGCTGTATATCATTAAGCTTTTTCCCGGCTAAAATCTGGTTACATAATCTTCCGACTAACTCAACTTCAGAAGGCTTCATCGAAATTGGTACTTCTATCTTACGATGCATTACTACACCTATATCTGTTACCAGCAATACCAGAGCCATTCCTTCTTCAATAGGAATCAATTGCAAGTATTTAAACTTGCTTAAAGGAAGTGAAGGTATAATAATAAAAGATGTGTAATTGGTAATCCGGGAGAGAAAATAGCCAATTTTCCGAACTACTTCGTTTAATTCTTGAAAATTATCATCAAGCAATTGTAATAAAAGTCCAATCTCTTGTTGGTTTAGGTTTTCTTTTTCCATCATGCAATCCACGTAATAGCGAAAACCCTTTTGCGATGGAATACGTCCTGCCGAGGTATGAGGTTGCTCCAGGAATCCCATATCCTCCATATCTGACATCTCATTACGGACCGTAGCGGCACTGATTTTAAGATCATGTTTTTTGACCATAGCTCGTGAACCAACTGGTTCTGCTGTCTCTACATAATCCTTTATTATAGATTCCAGAATTATTTTTTTTCTTTCATCGAGTGTCATTATACCACCGCCTGTTAGCACTCTCGGTTATTGAGTGCTAATTGGTATTTTACTAAAAAAATATCATCTGGTATATTCTTTGTCAAGCGCTTGCTTAATATATTATTCAAATAAAGTCACATAAAACCTGATTAGAAAGAAACTTACCTTCATTAGTAAGTTTAAGAGAACCATTCTCTATAATTAATAATCCTCTTTCAATATAATGCGTAATAACTTCTTTAAATTCGCTGAAAATATCTACCCCAAAACGCTGCCTAAACTCCATAAGATTAATTCCTGCATTTAAGCGCAAACCTAACAGAAGAGCATCAACCATTAATTCTCTGCCGGTTATATGTTCCAGTTCTTTTACAGGCCATGGCTTATCTTCAAATAACTTTTCACAGTATTGCATTAAATTAGGTTGGTTAAGGATCCGGCAACCATCAATATAGCTTACAGCCCCCGCCCCTACACCTAAATACTCCCGGCCTTGCCAGTAAACCAGGTTGTGCCTGCATTCTCGTCCTTTTCTGCAAAAATTTGAAATTTCGTATTGTATATAACCTTTATTTTTTAAGTATTCCATAGCTTGATTATACATATACCATTCTTCATCTTCATCAAGCATTTGCAACCTGCCCGTAGCTACATCTCTTCCCATCGGGGTTTGTTCCTCTAATTGCAATAGATATACAGATAAATGGGCAGGCTCACAAGCAACTGCCTTTTGTAAGGTTTGGTTCCACCTTGGCAGCGACTGTCCTGGCAGTCCGTAAATTAAGTCCAGATTGAAATTTTTCCAACCCCAGTTATGCAACAACTCCACTGTTTCCATTACTGCAAGAGAGTTGTGTACCCTGCCCAGCCGGGCTAATTCATCGTCAAAAAAGCTTTGTACCCCTATAGAAATCCGGTTGACACCTACTTCTGCCAATCCCTCTAGTTTTGCCTTAGTTAAAGTTGCAGGATTAACTTCTATGCTAATCTCAACTCCAGGTACCAGATTAAACTGCCGGCTAGCTTGAAGTATAGCCTTAAGCTGATCAACTTCAAGCAAACTGGGAGTCCCCCCTCCCAGGTAGATACTTCCTATGTTTTTACTAGGCATTTGCTGATAACGAGCTTGTATTTCCTTTATTAGGGCTCTTACATACTTATCCAGATAAGATTTCTCTTGGCAGGGTATGGAATAAAAATCGCAGTAGTAACACTTTTTAATACAAAAAGGGATATGTATATACATACCCAAGGAATTATTAATTTCCAATTTAGAATTGTTAAATATCTTAATCACCTTAGATTCAGGAAAAGTAAAACACTCGGTTTCCTTTATTCATTTTCTATATTCATAACACTCATAAAAGCATCTTTGGGTACTTCTACCCGCCCAATCTGTTTCATCTTCTTTTTACCTTCTTTTTGTTTCTCCAACAGCTTCTTCTTACGAGTAATATCTCCGCCGTAACATTTGGCCAGAACATCCTTACGCATAGCTTTTACGGTCTCACGAGCTATTATTTTACTGCCTACTGCAGCCTGAATAGCTACTTCATACATCTGCCGGGGAATAATCCTACGGAGCTTCTCCGTAATCGCTCGCCCCCGTTGATAGGCACGTTCCCGGTGAGTAATAACGCTTAAGGCATCAACTATTTCACCATTAAGCATAATATCTAATTTTACTAAGTCAGATACTTCGTAACCACTAAAATCATAATCTAAAGAAGCATAACCCCGGGTACGGGATTTAAGGGAATCAAAAAAATCATAAAGAATCTCTGATAATGGTAGTTTGTAGCTTATCATCACACGCTGAGAAGTGAGGTATTCCATAGTTATGAAATTACCTCGTTTATCCTGGCAAAGTTCCATTACTGTTCCTACGTATTCATTAGGTACCATAATGGAGGCCTTAACATATGGCTCTAATATTTTTTCTGTTCTCTGGGCTGGCGGCCAGTGAGTGGGATTCTGAATAAAGATTTCCATGCCATCAGTCATGATAATCTTGTATACAACACTGGGAGCAGTAGCTAATAAGCTGAGGTCATACTCTCTTTCCAACCTTTCACGGATTATTTCCAGATGCAACAATCCTAAGAACCCACAACGAAAACCAAAACCAAGAGCATCAGAAGTTTCAGGTTCATAAAATAGAGCAGCATCATTAAGTTGTAAACGGTCGAGAGCATCACGCAAGCGTTCAAAATCATTATTTTCCAAAGGGTATAACCCACAGTATACCATAGGTTTAACTTCTTGGTAGCCTGATAATGGAGAATCTGCCGGTTTTAATGCATGGGTAATGGTATCACCTACCCGGGTATCCTTAACATTTTTAATTCCAGCGGAAAGGTATCCTACTTCACCGGCACTAAGTGACTCTACTTCGGTCATATAGGGTGAAAGTATGCCAATTTCGCTAACCTCAAATTCTTTACCGGTTGACATCATACGAATAATATCACCCCGGCTGATTTTTCCGTTGACAACCCGTATATATGAAATGGCCCCCTTATAAGAATCAAAATAGGAATCAAATATCATAGCCTGCAGTGGGGCATTTTCATCCCCCGAGGGAGGAGGAACCTGCTTGACAATAGCCTCCAACACCTCACCAATCCCTGTGCCCAGCTTAGCAGATATAGGTATTACTTCTTCCTTATCTAGTCCTAATACATCTTCCATTTCCTGCTTAACCAAGTCAGGCTCAGCTCCAGGAAGGTCTATTTTGTTAACTAAGCCCACAATTTCCAAGTTAAGGTCCATAGCCATATACACATTTGCAAGTGTCTGGGCCTCAATTCCCTGGGAGGCATCTACCACCAGCAAGGCCCCTTCACAGGAAGCCAAACTTCTTGAGACCTCATAGGTAAAGTCAACATGACCCGGGGTATCAATAAGGTTCAATATATATTCTTGACCATCACGAGCTTGGTATTTAAGACGGACAGGCTGCAATTTTATAGTAATACCTTTTTCGCGCTCAAGATCCATTTTATCTAAAAACTGATCTTTCATTTCCCTCTCACTCAGTGCACCAGTATATTGTAAAAGACGATCAGCCAAGGTTGATTTACCATGATCTATATGGGCGATTATGCTAAAATTTCGAATTCTATTCTGCAAAGTATTCTCCTCCGGGGCATATAATGCCAAAAATCATGACTTAAATTATAAACGATTAAATCACCCTCTTCAATTATTTCAGACCTAAGAAGAGTATATGCTGAATATAGCATAGTAGTTAGCAATCGTAATCATGAAGTGTTATTATTACGATAGACTTTTTATCTTGTCTTAAAACTCTTAAGAAAGGGTTGTTACTAATGTATGAAATTTTTGCCTTGCTTTTACCTTTTATACTAATGGCACTTTATTTAGGTAGAACCTGGATGCGTATTAAAAATCAAGCTGGCAGGTTAATGCTCCTATTTACAGGTAGTGGCATATGGTTTATCGGCAGCAGCCTTAGGGGTACGCCAGGCAACATAGATTTATGGTTTACCATCATCGGTATTATTATTTTTTTTATAGTAGTGGCTTACGATGCTGGAGAACCTTATATTCCTGATGTTGATGAAATGCCGGATGAGGAAGATGAAAAGCAGATTTGAGCTTATCAAGTCCTGCGGGGTAAACGCCTTTTTAATATATTAAGAATTAGTTCACTTTCTTCTAATTTAAAGAAGTAAATTAAAACAGCATAAAAAAGTGCCCCTACTAGTATTCCTGAACCTATGCTGATAAGCAAGTTAAGCTTAACGGCTAGTTTGAGAATATTCAGAAGATATACTGTTGTTAGCCGAACTACACCATACATTACCAATGATACCCCAGTTGCTATCCCTAAACTTAAAACAATTTTACTCCCCCCTAACTTTCCTACCTTTACTCTTAATACCACCAGTAAAAAAATTAGATTGAGGAAACCAGCCAAGGAATATGCCAGAGCTAAACCCTTATGCCCCATAGGATTAATTAGCTGCAGGGAGAGAAAGATATTAAAACCAATAGTAATTGCTGCAGCAATTACCGGGGTTAGGGTATCTTTTAAAGCATAGAAAGTACGGTTTAAGACTTGAATGGACGAATATGCAAAAAGACCTACACAGTAGTAAAACAGTGCTTCATTGGTAGCAGTAACCATAGATGTCGTAAATTCTCCCTGCTCAAACAATAGCTTGATCAATGGTTCTCCTAAGGCCATAAGTCCCAAAGAAGCTGGAATAGTTACTAAGAATATAGCTCTTAAGCCAATTGAACTGCTGCGTTTAAACATATCTATTTCCCCACGGGCAGTTAGGGTAGTAAGAGTGGGAAATATGGCAGTTGCAATAGAAACAGCAAAAATACCTATGGGCAGGTTCATAATACGCTGAGCCAGGTTAAGGGCACTTATAGTACCAGCTCCCAGACTAGATGAAAGGTTCTGGGTAACGAAGAGGTTTAATTGTACTACTCCCAGACCAGCAAGAACTGGAATCATCAAAACCATAATTTGTCGAAAACCCTGATCCTTATAATCAAAAGAAAAGGTGTATTTGGTGCCAACCTTACGCAAAGCAGGAATTTGAACGAGAAAGTTCAGGAATGCTCCTATTACTACCCCATAGGAAAAAGCTGCTATTCCTATCTGTTTGACCAGGGCAACCCCAACTAAAATTATAAAAAGGTTATAGACCAAGCTGCCAATAGCAGGGGCAGCAAATTGGTTATAGGAGTTAAGTATACCCATAGCAAACCCATTTAAGGCCATGAAAAAGGTCTGTAAAAACATGATATGAGTAAGGGTTACTGCCAGGTTTATATACTCTGCCGGTAATCCCGGAGCCAGCAAGATGATTAAAGAACGAGTATAAAGGTAAGCTATTGCCGTTAGTACCAGCAAAATGATCATGGTATAGTTAAATACTATACTGGCAGATTTCCAGCCTTCATCAGTACGATTAGTAGCTATACAAGACGAAAATACAGGAATAAAAGCAGAACTAAGCGCACCTCCAACCAACAACATATATAAAAAATCAGGAATAGAAAAAGCTGCCCGGTAAGCATCGGTAAGGTAGTTCTGGCCAAATATAGTATACATAACCACTTCCCGGCCATACCCTAAAATCCTTGACAAGATAACTGTTATCATTAGTATTAACGCTGCCCGGGCTACGTGTTTTCCTGTATCGCTCAAGAACCTCAGCTCCACCTGCTTGTTTTTTACAGTATAACTAATATAGCAAATACCAAGCAGGATTGTTAGCTAAATCCCGATTATTCTTTAAGAAATACAGCATCAAATATATCCCATATTTTTCCAAGGTATTCGGTTGTTTCCGTTAACAAAAGCTTTCCCTCATTTACTAAGGAGGATAACAGGACAGGCAGCCTGTCCAAAGAATAGCTGTAACTCTCACCTATGGCTTCGATACTAATATTAGATTTGGTATAACTTAAACTTAATATTGCCTGGCGCTCTTCCCCGGTAAGGTTACTTATACCTTGGTTACAAATATTAAGCCCGGCAATGACCAGGAAAAATAAGCCGATTATCATTATGAATTGGTACAGTCTCATTATTTTACTTCCTCCTCAAGCACCTCAAGTACTACCTGGGCAAATAATGCTCCAGCATATTGCACTTCATCCAGGGAATTCAAATCTGTTCCTAATTCCAGTAGTAATGCATGATCAAAAAATTCCTGGTTGTATGTTCCTGCGCGTGTTCTTATCCCCTTTATTAATCCTGGGTACATCTGTTCACCTTTTTGGTATAATCTTTCCGCAAAATCCAGATTCTCCTTCCAATGAGGATGTTCTTTACGTTCATCCGTACCAGCAATTATGAGAATACGAGCTGCTTTGTGCCCATTAATATTTATAGTTTCGGCAGAATCAGCATCAGGTATGTGATCCCGGTGTATGTCAAAAAGAGCAGCCAAATTTTTTTCTGAATTAATTATATCTTTTACGGTCTCCCGGGAATTAGTATAACTCTTGTTATAGTCTGGATAATCGTGAATACGGTCAATAAATTGAGCTTGTATACCTCCCTTTTGCAGATATTCTGTGATATAATATGCCACTTGGGTTATCAGGCCTCTTTCACCATCCTTACGGTTAGCTATACCGCTATCAGGTATATAACACTCAGAAGTGTGGGTACAGTATAAAAATACCTTGTACTCTTTTAATGTGTTATAAAATTTACCTTCATATTTAATTGGATCTTTCTGTTCCAGGGGTAATTTATACTCCTGGCTTTCAGTGGTTAAATTGTGCAAACTAACAGGTTGTGTAGGAGAGATTGGAATATTAAGATTAGCCGCAACCAGATTTTCCGGTATTCCAAAGGCAATATGAGTTACTACTTCTTTCATGATATTACTTTGACCGGCCAAAGCTACATTGTTTGCTGCTACAAAATCTACTGCCATCTCGGAGCTAATCCTTAGCGCTGGTATTGTTACCTTATAACTTGACTTATTAAAAACTTCTGACCAAGTCAAGCGAATACCAGCAAAATCAATACCTATCCCTGCTATTATAACAATTAGGAATAGCTGTAGAAAAAACATATTTTTAATAAAAGTAATAAAATTATTGCCGTGTATCCTGTCCACCACCTCTACAGTAATCTTATTAATTCTATGAACACAATAAGATTAATAGAACCGCAAAATGCAAAAACCAACAGGATATTAGTAATATTAGGTAGTTTATAAAACAATGCAAAAAAATTGCATTTTCGCACCGTTAATGCTATAGTATTCCTGTTAGTTTGCATCCAAGGAGGTGAAAGTGTGGCCAAAAGTAAAACTCCAGCCAAGAGAGCTCGAAGAGCCGAGGTAAATCGCCTTAAAAATAAAGCTTATAAGAGCCAAATTAAAACGGCAATAAAGAAATACGAATCCGATCTTATTGAGGGAAATGTTGAGTCTGCCAAGAGTAAACTCTTACAAGTAACCTCCATTATTGATAAAAGTGTAAGTAAAGGGATTTTACACAAAAATACAGCTGCCAGAAAAAAATCAGCCCTGGCTAAGAAGTTTAATAATTTAAATAATAATGTAGCCCAGTAAAAATAAACCTGTCTTATAGACAGGTTTATTTATTGGCACATATTTGGATAATAAGAGTTTCGATTATTATTTTTTCATCCTGACTGCTGCTTTTAAATTTGATATCAGCCTGCAGAAATTGTTCAAATAATACCCTGATTTCGTCCCAACTAAAAATACGAGCTTGGTTCAGAAGTTTTTTAACGGCAAAATCTCTCATACCGGTCAACCGGCATATTTCTTGGCTATCTGTTCCACTTTCCTGGTAACATTTAATTTTACCCAAGGATATAAATTGGCGAACAATCATATGTAATATATAAATCGGATGTTCACCTTGATCCAATAATTGATAAAATGCGTCCAGGGATAGTTTTATTTTTCGCTCCATAAGGCTATTTATTAGTTTAAAGACCTTAATCTCATCCCTGGTGATATTCAAATCTTCTATTTCTTTTTCTGTGATAGTCCCGTTCGGGTAAGTTAGCAGAACCTTTTTTATTAGGTTACTTAGGTAATACATATCCTGACCACTTTTAGCCAGCATACCTAAGGCCGGAGATGTTATAGTACGCCCTTGAGCAGTAAACTCATCTTTAACCCAGCTAATCAGATATTGCGCATCAGCATGCTTGTATTCCTGGGATACAGCCTCTTTGTCCAACAATTTTACCAAGGGATTGCTTTTATTATGTTCAGATGCGGTTATTATTAGGGTTTGTCCAGTATTTTCTCTTTCAATATACTGCTGTAAAACCTTCAATACTCCTTCATAATTACTATTTTTGCGCTGAGACTTATTTAACCAGAACGGTCTTCTTATTACAACTATTCTATACCATGTAAACAGAGGGCTAAACTCCAGTTCCTCCAGTAACTGCTGTGGGTTAAGTTCATCAGCATCTAGATAAACTAATTCCACCTCTTCTCCACATTCTTGCTGTATATGACCATAAATTTCTGAGATCTTCTTATCAATTAAAAAAGCTTCCTCTCCCCAAAGAAAGTATAGTTTATTAGCCTTATCCATAGATTCGCTCCTTACAACTAAAAATAGGCATAACCCCCCATATACGATAATAAACGGAAACCCGCATACAGCGGGTTATTAATCAAGGGTAAAGGTCAGTTTCTTTTAGCTTTTTCAGGGGGAACATATTGGTTTATTTCTTATTATTTAGTATAGCTATGGTGCAACGGGATATGCAAATTAAGCGGTCTTCCTCATCCAAAATGCGAACTTCCCAAACCATAGTTGAACGGCCTATATGTATAGGGGTACCAACTCCTCTTACAATTCCCTCACTTATACTGCGAATATGGTTAGCGTTTATTTCCAGCCCTACCATCCTCTGTTTTTCCATATCAATAAATAAGCTGCACCCTGCTGAAGCTACGCTTTCAGCTAATACCACTGAAGCCCCTCCATGCATAATACCATAAGGCTGGTGAACTTTGGGGGTAACCGGCATAGTTGCAACTATTCTTTCCTTGGTAAACTCGGTAAACTTTATATCCAAAGTCTCCAAAATAGTATCTTTTATAGCATTTCTAAGATCAGGGTCTTTTATCTCTCTCATAAAATTTGTCACCTCAACAATAGTACGATTTTGGCTTCATTATAGCATATCAGATATCCTTTTAAAATAAAGCACCTCTACCACCGTAGCCAGGCAAGCAATCGTTTAAAATTATAACCACCATTAAAAAGCATTAATAGCAAAGGCCTCTGTCCAGTTTGTAAATCCCTCCACAGGCCAATAAAAAAAACCAGAGCTAAGAGAGCTGATAGTATTTCAGAAACAGAAAAAGCTAACCATACCCCCTGTATACCAAAATAATGGGGTAAAATAATTATTAGGGGAAAGAAAAAAAAGGCTTGTCGAATTAGTGACAGCCACATAGCAGTTGTACCTTTACCGATAGCTTGTAAAACTGAGTGGAGGATAATAATAGGTCCCATAAGAGGCAGCACCATGGTAGCTAACCGTAAACAGCTTACTCCCATTATGAGCATACTTGGGTCATCAGAGAAAAACCTCATTATTGATAAAGGATAGCACTGAACAATTGCCCAACCCCAACCAATTAAGAAAAATCCCAGGGCTGAAGCCTTGATCATAGTTTCTTTCACCCGGTCATTATCCTTAGCTCCATAGGCAAATCCTGCTACCGGTACAGCACCCTGGCATAGACCATGGACTGGCGTATAAATTATGGAACGTACATGCATAAATACGCCCATTACTGCTACTGCTGTATAACTGTAAGAGGTAAGAATCCGGTTCAATAAAGTCATAATAAAGACACTACCGATTTCCATTACTAAAGTAGGTAAAGCCACCCGGTAGATACCTTTCAAAGCCTTAAGACTGGGGCGAAAATTTGTAATTGACCAACTCAGATATGAACTTTTCCTCAGAACTAAAAAAACAATAAGGGTAGATGTAATAACATGAGCTAATATTGTTGCCAGTGCTGCCCCATTTAATCCTAAGCCTTTAATAGGACCAAGGCCAAAAATTAGAACAGGATCGAAGAGCACATTAAGCATAACACCTAGTAAAGATACTATCATCGGTAAAAAGGTATTGCCTTCTCCCTGCAGGATACTGCTCATAATTATAGGAATAAAAATAAACATACAGCCATTTAGAATAATATTAAGGTAACCTTTACAAAGAGTAAAAGATTCCTGGTCACAACCAAAAAGTAGGATAACTTGGTCTAAATAATGATTACCAACTACCAGAAAAATCAATCCGTAAAATATACCGATAAAAAAACCGTGCCAGGCTACATTATCTGCAAATTTAATATTGTCCTGCCCCAGGGTCCGGGAGATCAGAGATGTAAGACCTACACCTGTTGCTGATGCTAGTGAAGTTATTAAAATTTGGACAGGAATGGTAAGTGTAATTGCTGCCAGTGCTATTGCTCCCAGACGGGCAACAAAAAAAGTGTCAATCAGACTTAACAATGAGTAAGCAAACATTCCTACCACGGCTGGGAAAGAGAGTTTTATTAGTAACCTGCTTACACTTTGATTTAGCATATAATTATTTCTTATATTACCACCCCTTCCATATACAGACTATGAGTTTAAGGTATGATTAAGAATTGGGAATAAAATACTAATTATACATTAGAAAGGTGGTATCTTAATGTCTATTTTAATTAGAGATGCTATTATTGTAACCATGAACCCCAACCGCGATATATTCAGAGGTGATGTCTTAATAGAGCAAGACCGTATCAGCCGGATAGGTATACTAGATGATTATGTTGCTGATAAGGTAATAAACGCGGGTGGGCAGGTATTGTTGCCTGGGCTTATTCAAAGTCACGTTCATCTTTGCCAGGTACTTTTTAGGGGTATGGCTGATGATCTGGAATTGCTTGATTGGTTACAACAACGTATCTGGCCTTTGGAAGCCAGCCATGATGATGAATCCCTTTATTATTCTGCTCTTTTAGGTTGTGCTGAGCTGCTCTGCGGGGGTACTACAGCTATCATTGATATGGCCACAGTTAGACACACGGAATCTGTTTTTTCGGCGGTTAAGCAGGCTGGAATCCGTTATCTGGGAGGAAAATGTCTAATGGATCAAGGGAACCTGCCGGCAACCATGCTCGATTCAGTAGATAATGCCCTAAAGGAAAGCCTCATATTATTTAATAACTGGAACAATTACGATAACGGCCGTATCCGTTATGCCCTTTGCCCGCGTTTTGCTTTATCCTGCAGTGAAAACCTCCTGCGTGAGACCGCATTACTATCACAACAGTATGAGATACCAGTACATACCCATGCTTCAGAAAACCGGGCAGAAGTTGAACTGGTAGAAAAGGAACGGGGTTTTCGTAATGTAATTTATTTGAACAATATGGGCCTTTGTAATAATAGGTTAACTTTAGCTCATTGTATTCATATAAATAACGATGAAATAAAGATTTTAGCTGAAAGCCAAACTAATATCGCACATTGCCCCAGTGCCAATTTAAAGCTAGGTTCCGGCATTGCCCCTATCCCTTCCCTGCTTAATTGGGGAGCAAAGGTTGCTTTAGGTGCCGATGGAGCACCTTGTAATAATAATCTTAATATGTTCATGGAAATGCGCTTGGCCGCTCTTATCCAAAAACCATTCTACGGCCCCAGTTCTATGCCTGCGCTAACCGTTGTTGAAATGGCTACACTAGGTGGAGCCAGGGCTCTGGGGTTAGAAAAGGAAATAGGCAGCCTGGAAGAAGGTAAAAAAGCAGATATGATACTTATCAACCTGGATGAATGGCATTGCCGACCTCAAAATGGAGCCGGCATCTATGCCCAGCTAGTTTATCAGGCTCATGCTAGTGATGTTAGTGCAACAATAGTAAATGGCCGCCTGCTCATGGAAAACGGTCATTTATTAACTATCGATGAAGATGATATTAAATTAAATGCCGAAACATCGCTGCAAAGAGTTAGCCAGCGTGCCGGGTTAAGATGAGTAAAAAAGTTATTAATGACTTATATTCGCAATGCTAGTTTTCACCTTAACTGTCTTACCATCACTACTAAACATAATAGCCCCCTCTTGGTCAGTTCTGAGGATATTAATGCTCCTCTCTTTTAATGCCTTTATTATTGAAGAATGAGGATGACCAAAGAGGTTATTGGCTCCTACGCTTATAACGGCCCAGCGGGCTCTGGTCTCGTCATAAAAAGTTGATAATAACGATGATTTACTGCCATGATGAGGAACCTTTAAGACTGAAATCGGACCTAGTTGGTAATTGTCAATCAATTCTTGCATAACCTGGGTGTCTATATCGCCGGTTAATAATGCGGAAAAGTTGCCATAGCGAATATATAAGACCAATGATTGGTTATTAGCATCATCTGATTTATATCCAGTTTGAGGATGTAATATCTTTATTTCGATGTTTTCCCCGGTATCTACCTGATTACCTGCAGAAGCAGGAATAATAGCTACCTGTTGTTTTTGGGCAACCTTTTTTAGATTCTGATATTTTTCCGATTCATCCAGGCTGTCGGGTAAGAGAATATATTTTACTGGTAACTCATTTAACACCTTTTCTATTCCCAGCAGGTGATCAGTATCAGGATGAGTGTTAATTGCCAAAAACAGCTCCCTAACCCCGCGATGGTAAAGGAAGGGCAATACCTTACGGGAACCGATATCAGTAAAATCGCTGCCGCCGCCATCAACCAGAATAAATTTTCCCTGGGGGGTTTTAATTAAAATACTATCCCCCTGCCCTACGTCAATAAAAACAAGCTCAAGCTTTCCCCGATTATATACATTTCCGGGTAAGCACAGAACTATACAAAAAAACAGTACCATAACTGTACCTAAAGCCATTAATACTTTTGCCTGCTCCTTTTTCAATTTTGAAGAAATTGCACATATTGTTAAAAGCAAGCCAGCGTAATAAATGGCAACCATAACCAGGCCGGGAGTTGCTACCCGCAGATAAGCACCGGGAACCTCAACTACTATTTGATTAACTAACTGGATAAGATTTATAAATAATCCAGCAGGACATAATAACAAGATACTCAACCCTGGTACTAAAACTCCGCTGGTTATTGTTAAGAAACCCAGGATAACAGTACCTGCCCCAAGATATGTTACCGGAATATTAGCAAGCAGGGATAGGGGGCTAAAAAGATTAAAATGATAAGCCGTAAGAGGCAGCACCGCTAGTTGCGCACAGATAGGAACTAGTAATAGGTCACCCCAATGGTTATTATAGTTTAGCTTTTGCTTTAATAAGGGAAATAAAAAAACTAAGCCCCAGGCAGCGGCAAAGGATAATTGAAACGAGATTTGCAACAGGGACAAAGGGTTTATGATTAATATAAATATCCCGGCCAGACCGAGACTATTAATAAGCTGGTTTTCCCTTCCACTATAGTAGGCAATTAATCCCATAGAACCCATAATAACAGAACGTATCACCGGAACCGGCCAGCCTACCAGGCTGGCGTACATTATGAGCAACGTTATCCCTGATACTATGCGCACCTTTTTGGAAAGTTCCAGCAGAGAACATATCCAGGCACAAAGAACCAGTAAAAAGCCTACATGTAGGCCAGATACAGAAAAGATATGTACAATCCCGGTTTTCTGATAATCACTGTATTCATCACTATTAATACCTTCAATTATACCCAGTAGCATACCTAGCATAATTGCTGCTTCATCAGCCGGCAGAACCTCTTTTATTAGCTCCTGGCTACGGCAACGGTATGAATTCATCAGGGCTTGCATACCATATGCTGGTGCCTTTATTTGCAGGTCTTTTTCCTCTCTAACCGAAAGAATATAATAGATCCCATTCTGTTCCAGGTATTTTTGGTAGTCAAATTCTCCAGGATTACCAGGCCGAGCAGGGGGCTTCAGCGAACCTCTAAGTATAACCTCATCTCCCTTTTGCAAGGAAGTCGAGAAACTGCAATAAACCCGGATACGATGCAAATAACCGTTTTTATTTTCGGTAGTAACTATGAAATCAGTTTTTTGCCCATCATAACGAGGATAATTTATTACTATACCTTCAATTTCAGCCTGGGTAAAGATGGGTAGACTTTCGGGTGCTGGTAGGGTTACTATACTATAATATAAAATACCAGCTAAAAGCACTATTACACTAGTAAAGGCTTCACGGGTATATTTACGACTGCAGGTTCCCAATAGTATTAAGGCTGAGCTTAAAACAATAACTATTACCCATAAGCGAAAGTTAGCCAAAACAATTGCTATCGCAAAAAATATAAATATGAGAAACCAAAAAGGAACCATGATATTATTTCCTGCCAAATTAGTAACTAAACACAGCAACATAGTGAGCGGTAGCGAACATCAGTGGTGCCCTTGGGGTATGTCCTGGAGTAAGCATTATTACCGTTCGTTAGGCTTGTTATAGTAATAATAATATTAGCTAAACAAGTTAACGATAAACGTCTACCGCACTGTCAGTTTATCCTTTATTGCTTCAAAGCGTTTATCCCCTATTCCGCTGATATTTTTTATTTCTTCGATATTTTTAAACATACCATTACTATTACGATAGTCAACTATGCGCTGGGCCAAGGAAGGGCCAATTCCATCAAGTTTATCAGCCATCTCCTGAACAGAAGCAGTATTAATATTTACCTTGCCAGAGCTTTGGCTGGAACTACCCAGACTGTTGTTGACACCTGTAACAACTTGATTCTCAGATACTTCCCCTTTAAGAGGTATTAAAATTGTCTCACCATCAACCAGTAATCGTGCCATATCGAGAAACTTAAGCTCAGCTTCCTCTAAAGCACCCCCTGCCAGCTCAATCGCTTCATGCATGCGATCATTTTCCTGTAATGAATATACCCCTGGATATTTAACCGCTCCAGTAACATAAACCTTAATTATCTTGCTGGAATCTTCACACGGTTCTAATTTTAAAACTTCTTCCTCTAGAGCTGGGAGAGTACTTATTAATATATCATCAGCTATTTCTTGACTATGCTTATAATCTGAATACTTTACTCCAATACTGAATACGATTAGCATAAGGATCGCAATGAAAACCATCCCGCGTTTATCGACTTGCATCTTTTTGCCTCCTAATCTCTTTATTCGCCTAGCAATTGTAATTTTCCTCCATACATGGCAAATAAGTGATACATAGAATTAGAAATTTGTCAAAAAAAGAGCAGGATAATCTTGTTATAATAAATAATAGAAACTACATTAAGTTGACAAGGAGGAACCAGAATGGTTGATATAGCCGGTTTAGCCCGCCTTGGCGGGGTTCGAAAATATAGTAAGGATGAAGTATTTTTCAGCTGTGGTGACCCAGGCTATGAGATGTTCATTATTCTTAAGGGTGAAGTTGGTGTATTTATTAACTCTGAAAATGAAACTATGCCAATAGCCAAATTAAAAGATGGAGATATTTTTGGGGAAATGTCTCTATTAGAAGGTTTACCCCGTAGCGCGACTATAATCGCCCTTAAGGATACAATCTGCCTGGTTATAAATGATAGTAACTTTGAACAAATTATATCCCAGCAACCTAATCTGGCCTTCCGTATTATGAAAAGTTTGAGCAGCCGTTTACGCCAGCAAAATGAAGAACTAGCTTCACTAAAACGTAATCCTCAAACTGATAAAAAAGACTCCTTTATAGTTGCTGCCAGTGCTTCAGCTTCATTCTCCCCCAGCGATGATATTTATCCACCAGGCCATAAATCTTATCCCCTGATAGCCCCAGCAACTCATGCTAATTATCTTTTTGATGGCGAAACCTTATGTCCGGTTTGCGGGAACAAATTTCAGGTAAAAATGGTACGCTCATCAAGACTTAGATTAGAAAAAATTGATTATGACCTGCGCCAACATTTTTTAGAGTTTGACCCCTTATGGTATACTGCTTGGGTATGCCCCCATTGTTATTACGCAAATTTATACTTAGATTTTAAACATGTTAGTGATACTGTAAAAAAGAAGATTTTAGATCAGATGGATAACCCTAAAACTAAAATAGAAGTTAATTTTAGTGTACCGCGTAGAATTAATGAGGTTTTTACAGCATATTACTTGATATTGAAAAACCTTAAAGAAGAAAACCTAGACCCGATTAAGACCGCTAAAATCTGGCTGCGCCTCTCCTGGTTATACAGTGATGTCAAAGATGAAGAAATGTATATTTATACCAGCCAGCAAGCACTACACGCCTACCAGGAGTCCTATTATAATTCCCATCATAACACTTCAGCTGAACAGGATCAGCATCTCACTTTATTACTGGGCGAACTTTGTTTGCGCCTGAACCAAAGAGAAGAAGCACTTAAGCATTTCCGTAATAGTATAGTACATAAGAATGGTAATAAGAACCTTAATAGACAGGCCGAAGCCCGTATTCAGGAACTCCATAATTTTTAAAGTAAACGCCTAGTTTTTATTGACTTTGCAATTTAGTTCTCTTATAATTGCTATTGTATTAATCGAATAAGAGACTAGGAACCGGAGTAGTAGACTGGTATTACAGAGAGTTGCCGGAGGTGAAAGGTAACAAGGACAGCCGAACTCGCCGGGGAGTTTTACAGGTGAAATTTAGCCTGTAACGGTAAAACCCGTTATCGTTTCGAGTGGGCAGTTATGTGGGGCTATGGCGCAGTTGGGAGCGCGCTTGAATGGCATTCAAGAGGTCGTGGGTTCGAATCCCACTAGCTCCACCATTATTATACCTGTCAATAAGGGTGGTACCACGGGATAAAACACCTCTCGTCCCTTTAGGGATGAGGGGTTTTATATTTTTCTGCTTTATAAAGGAGGAAATGTATGAACAGTCACTATGAATTTCAAGCTATTGAAGCCAAATGGCAGAAGTTCTGGGAAGAAAATAACCTTTTCCAGGTTCATGAGGATAACAGCAGGCCTAAATATTACAATCTGGAAATGTTTCCTTATCCATCAGGACACCTGCATATGGGACATGTCCGTAATTACGCCATTGGTGATGTAATAGCCCGTTTTAAAACAATGAATGGTTATAACGTACTACACCCAATGGGATGGGATGCTTTTGGCTTACCAGCTGAAAACGCTGCCATTCGTAATGCTACTCACCCTGCTACTTGGACTATTGACAATATAACTAATATGAGAAACCAGCTCAAAACTATGGGTATCAGCTATGACTGGTCGCGGGAAATCGCTACCTGTAAACCAGAATATTATAAATTTACCCAATGGTTGTTTTTAAAACTATATAATAATAATCTTGCTTATAAGAAAAAATCTGGGGTTAACTGGTGTCCATCCTGCCAGACAGTTCTTGCTAATGAACAGGTAGTAGATGGCTGTTGTGAGCGTTGTGAAAGTTCTGTGGAGAAGAAACAATTAGAGCAATGGTTTTTTAAAATCACTGCGTATGCAAAGCGTTTATTAGATGATTTAGAAAAACTCCCTGGTTGGCCTGATAAGGTTAAAACCATGCAGCGTAATTGGATAGGTTTTAGCCAAGGCTGTCAGTTTAACCTGCAAATATATGATAGTACTGAAACTTTAAGTGTATTTACAACCCGTCCTGATACTATTTTCGGTGTTACTTATATGGTGCTAGCTCCTGAACACCCGTTGGTAGAAAAAATCGTTACTGGTAAAACTCAGGAACGTGAGGTCCAAGCCTTTATTAAAAAGATGAAATCAACTAGTGAATTGGCCCGCACTGCCGGTGATGTTGAAAAAGAAGGGGTTTTCACTGGAACTTATGCCATTAATCCCATTACTGAAGAAAAAATCCCCATCTGGGTTGCTAATTATGTTTTGATGGACTATGGGACAGGAGCTATAATGGCAGTTCCTGCTCATGACCAACGTGATTTTGACTTTGCTCGTAAATATAAAATACCTATTAAGGTGGTAATTAAAAGCGCTGATTCTCCGGCTAAAGGTGAAGAGATGACAGAAGCATATACCGGTGAAGGTATTATGGTAAACTCGGGAGAATTTAACGGCCTTACGGCGGAAGAAGGACGGAAACGTATTATAGCTTATATGGAAAAACACAACATTGGTCAAGCTATGGTTAATTATCGCCTGCGTGACTGGTTAATATCTAGACAACGCTATTGGGGAGCACCTATTCCAATTGTCTATTGTAATGATTGTGGTATAGTCCCGGTACCAGAAAAAGACCTGCCAGTTACACTTCCACATGATGTTGAATTTAAACCATTTGGCGAATCTCCCTTAAGTTATGTGGAGAGTTTCTATAAAACCACTTGTCCCCATTGTGGAAAAGAAGCAAGAAGAGAAACGGATACAATGGACACCTTTGTCTGTTCATCCTGGTATTTTGATCGTTACTGCAGTCCTCATGATACTGAATTCCCCTTTAGCCGGGAAGCAGTAGATTATTGGATGCCAGTCGACCAGTACATCGGGGGGGTAGAGCACGCTATATTGCATTTGATGTACTCCCGGTTTATTACTAAATTTCTGTTTGATACTAATATGCTATCTTGTGATGAGCCTTTTACTAACCTATTAACTCAAGGAATGGTCCTAAAGGATGGGGCCAAGATGTCTAAATCCAAAGGTAATGTGGTGAGTCCGGAGGAAATTATCAACACCTACGGGGCTGATACAGCTCGTCTATTTATACTTTTTGCCTCTCCTCCGGAAAGAGACTTGGAATGGAGTGACCAAGGAGTTGAAGGTTGCTACCGTTTTCTGAATAGGGTATGGCGAATGGTTGTAGATTTTGCTGCTAATATCGACCAGGTAAACATCTCCGATAGTTCTCAACAACTAGATAATAATGCCCGAAAACTGCGTTTTAAAACACATAGCACTATTAAAAAAGTAACCAAAGATATTGAAGACCGCTTTAACTTCAACACTGCAATAAGCGCTATTATGGAACTTTCGAATGTAATATCCAATTATAGTGATAATAAAAAACCTAACCAAGCAGTGCTTAAGGAAGCTATTAATAGTATGTTGCTCTTATTAAGCCCCTTCTGTCCCCATATCAGCGAAGAATTGTGGCAGTTATGCGGCCATAAGGAAAGTATATTTTTGCAGAAATGGCCTACCTATGACCCCGAAGCTCTGGTTCAAGACGAAATAGAAATCGTAGTGCAAGTTTCGGGAAAGGTAAGAGACCGAATTACGGTCCCTGTAGGTATCTCAGATGATGAATTACGCCAATTAGCGCTGAAAAGCGACAAGATTCGTCAGTTGACAGTTGACTCAAAAATAGTAAAAATAGTAGTAGTTCGAGGCAAACTAGTTAATATTGTTATCCAATAAGGAGTTTGTACCAATTATGAATTGGTATATTTTATTTACCCCCCGGGGATGGGCCGCCATCTTAGGTGAAAAAAGAACTATTATTAATTCTGTTTTGCCCACCCCCTCCCCCCTAACCGCATTATGCCAATATATAAAACAAACCGGGTTTGATTCCCGGTTTATCACTTTATATGATTATTCTATTCCATTCGTTAATAAATTTAGGTCATATTATGAAGGTTCGATTATTACTGATTGGGATGTTGAACTTAAACTTGATGGTTTTTCACAGTTTACCCGAAAGGTTTTGGAGTTTGTTTATACCATACCTTATGGGGAAACAAGGACTTATGCCCAGGTAGCCCGGGTAATAGGAAACCCCAAAGCAGCACGGGCAGTTGGTCAGGTAATGAAACACAATCCCCTGCCTTTAATTATACCCTGTCACCGGGTAGTCGCCAGTGCTGGTCCCGGCGGCTTCAATGCCCCTGGTGGGGTTGAGACTAAATTGAAAATGCTGCAATGGGAAAAAGAAACCCTGCTCAAGCAAAATCACTATATCCCTTAAACCGGTATTTGCCGGGCGTCTCCCCAGAGATTTTCCAGATTATAGTATTCTCTTTCCTGCTGGCGGAACACATGTAATAGCACTGAATTATAGTCCAATACCGCCCATAAGCCTTGCTGATGCCCTTCCCGGCGTAACGGTTTAATGTTTTTTTCCTCGGATAGTATCCTTTCAACACCATCTATTATACTTCTCACCTGTATAGGACTACGACCACTAGCCAGGACGAAGTAATCCGCTATTACCGTGAGCTCCCTGACATCCAGAACTACTACATCAAAGGCCTTTTCGTTTAAACAAGCATCTGCAATCATTAATGCTAATGTTTGATCATCAACCAACATTATCCCTCCTGGCAAATTTATTATAAAATACTAACAATCGATTAACTTAACTTTCTTAAGGAAGTGATTCCTTACCTGGATGGTTAAAGGATGGAGAATCCGGTGCTGGTCCATACAATACTTTATAGTTGATTCCAGTCCAAATAACATACCCTGGTTAAGGTCACGCCAAGCCAAACATTTCAGCCGCTCTAGTCCCGGATAATCGCGTCCCGGCTCTATCATATCAGCTAAATAGATAATTTGATCCAATTTGCTCATGTTTAGAGAACCTAAAGTATGACTCCTTACCGCCTGTAATATTTCCTCATCATCTATAAAAAGCTCAAATTGCAGTAGAAATGCGCCTACTGGTGCATGCAAAAGGTCAGGTACCAAATTGTCTATTTCATTTACTAACAGTTTATTAGCATGGGCTAGATCAAGAAGCTGTGCACCAGGGATTCCTTTAGCATAATCATGTAGTATACCGGTTAGGTAGGCTTTATCAGGATCAATACTATAATGGCAGGCCATTTTCCGGGCAATTTCTGCTACCTGCAAGGAATGTTGATAGCGCCGGGGAGATAGCCGCGAGCATATTATTTTTATAGCTTCCTGTTGATTCAACATCCTTTAAGCCCCTCCTTCCCATTTCTATACAAACCCTTTTCTTTAATGTATTGTTCCACATCAAGGGGTAAGAGATACTTAATAGGTTTACCGGTGGCAACCCTTAGCCTGATATCACTAGAAGAAATATCAAGTGCTGGTATAGATAAAAAATGGATGTTCTCCCATGTGACTGGTGGTAGTTTTTTTAGTGCCGGCTCATCCGGCTTAACTCTATAGCCTGGCCTGGTTACAACCACAAATTGACATAAACCTGCTAGTGTCTCATATTCTTTCCAAGTATCCATCAATAATAATGAGTCAGTTCCCATAATAAAGAAAATATTAGTTCCAGGATAGGTCTCAAGGAAATAACTTACTGTATCAATAGTATAAGAATAACCAGCTCTCTTTTTTTCCAGGTCTGATATAGTAAAAGCTTTATTACCCCGAATTGCCCTTTTTACCATTTCATATCGATGCTTTTCATCTAGTACTTGGGTTCTATCTTTATGAGGCGGACGGGCTGCAGGCATAAAGATAACCCGATCTAAATTGAACTCATGGCGAGCAAATTCGGCTGCTATTAAATGCCCATAATGGATCGGATCAAAAGTGCCCCCCATAATGCCTAAGTTTTTAAATTTTTGCATTTAATATCCCTTCTAGTATCGATACACTGGAATTTCCATTCTCACTTTTTAAATAATACCTTTAGCAATATAAAAACGCAAATCATCAGTAAATACATATTGTCATGGTTAAAGGCCATCTATTAGCTTTACTGGTCAGTCTTAAAACATCTATAATGATCTTATCAAAGTTAATTGAGGATTTAATATGTATAAACAAATAAAACTAGTGTTTCACAATAAGGGCCTGCGCAGCTATATTGAAGTTGATCTTTGCCGCCAATGTCCACGTCAGGATGATAAGGGATGTTGTGGTTATTACTCGCCGGTATTTTATCTAACTGACTTAGCCTACCTAATAAAGCATAACCCGGCATTAATTGATTATATTTTTAATATCCATAATATTACCATCCTTGATGCCTCGGTAACGGTTAATAATCGTATTGACGGAGATAGCTATCGCTGTCATTTTCATGATAAATCCGACGGTTGCCGTCTTGACCAGCTATCACGGGAATCAGTCTGCCGCCATTTCGTTTGTCCAGGTATTAGCTGGGAAATGGAAAACAAACTAATTAATTGGAGAGAATTCTTCGAACATATTTCCCATTATGAGATCGAACTGAATAATCGTATCGCTGACTTATTGCTGAAAAAGGGTCTTACTTTAAGGGATAAAAACAAACATCAGGAATTATGGGCTAATCTTTTGTTTTATTATGATAACGAAATCAAAAATTTACCCGGTTTTTTCGGTAAATTACCAAAAAAAGAAGAGGTTTTTATTACCAGGCCAATAAACTATGGCCGTGATTGGCCTTTATAAGCTATAATGATAAATTAGTGATGATACCGGGGATTTTTATTTGTATAAGTGGGAGGTAAGTAAATGAAATGGGACGTCAATAACTGCATATTCGACAGTGTACTTGACACTATTGGCAAAACACCCTTAATAAACCTAAAAAAGATGACAGATGGCTTAAACTCGAATATTTGTGTCAAACTTGAATATACCAATCCTAGTGGAAGTTTAAAAGACCGGGTGGTCCATAAAATAGTTGAAATGGCTGAACAGCTAGGAACTCTTAAACCTGGTATGATCCTTTTGGAAGGAACTACCGGCAACACTGGCATAGCTACAGCTATGGTTGGAGCAGCTAAAGGCTACCGGGTAATAATAGTTATGCCTCAGGGTATGACTGAAGAAAGAAAGAAAACTATTCAAGCTTATGGTGCTGAGTTGGTTTTAACCCCTGGAGCGGAAACAGATGTTGATCTGGTTCTTGTAGAGGTTGAAAAAATTAAACAGAAATATGGGGATAAGGTATTTGAGATTGGTCAATTTTACCGTCAGGATAATCTTAATGCACACATAGAAAATACTGCCCCCGAGATATGGGAACAGACTGCCGGCAAAGTCGACGCTTTTGTTATGTGCCAGGGTACAGGAGGAACAGTTACTGGTAATGCCAAATTCCTTAAGGAAAAAAATCCCGCTATAAAAATTTTTATTTCCGAACCGGCTGAATCACCAATTTTGGCATATGGCCGCATTGGTCAGCACAAGGTACAAGGTATCGCTGATGGACTTATACCTGAAATTCTTGACTTACAGTATGTAAATGGTATTGTCCTGGTAAGCTCTGATGAGGCCATGGAAACGGCTCGGGAAATAGCAAGGAAGGAAGGTATTTTCTGTGGTACATCCTCAGGCTGTAATGTAGCTGCTGCTCGTAAAATAGCTGCTAAATACCCAGATTTAAAGTGTATAGTTACCATTATAAACGATAATGGCCTGCGTTATCTCTCTTCAGAACTTTGCGGTTCTGAGGCTAAACGGGAATTGCTAAAGCGTGACTATGCTCTCAGCCAGGAGAACCTCGATAAATTAGCCCAGTATAAACTTGAAATAATAGAATAGATGGTTAATTTAGATGTTTTTAGGGAACGGCCTTGTACCGTTCCCTACAATGGCTTTTCTCGGCGGTAAGCTTTTTTCAGAAATATTAACCATAAGACAACCGCCCACAGGGCTGCAGTAGCATAACTTATTAAAATATCTGATGCCTTTAGCCCTATACTGATACGACAAATCGCCAAAAATATTAAGAACAATCCTCCGGTTAACAGGTTTCCTGCATTCTTGCCCCCTAAAGGCCTTTCACCAGCAAAGAATACTATACTTAATGATGCCCATAAAGTATCATTAATTAAGTAAGCAAAGGGAGCTGTAGAATAATACATACTTGAATTTACCCAATTTACATGTAGTAGTATACGACTAAAGCCCCATAATACAGCACTAGATCCTATTAAAGATACTGTTAAAAACCATATTCGCTGTTTAGTTCCCTGCCTTAACCAGATAAAGATGGCCAATCCTATAAATATAAACAAAGCCCATCCGCTAAATATTTGGTTTAACAAGTTCCAGCTGTCTCCCAGATATGGTTTAATAAAACGGTTAACCAACATATCACTTTGATGTAATTCCTGGGAAAGCTTATCAACAATAACATCAGCTAAAAAAAAGGTTAGAAAAGCGCCACAGCCTAAAATCGCGGTCACTTCACCCGCTATTCTATAGGTGTTTTCATTAATTTTCCGCAGTTTTCTACGTAATGGAGTTACAATTGCTTTAACCCATTTGTTAAAACTCTCTCCCAAGAACTGTCCTTTTTTATAGAAATAGTAGCAGGCTATTACACCAAGTGCCATAAGTATAGTAAGCCATTCAAAATTATTTGCTATAAAGCTAACAGCTTTATCGCCAATAACCATAATCAGAATAGCCTCAGTAAAAAAACGTAATCCCCGCCCCAGCAATGATGCAAGGATAAAGGACGGAACCCACATTCCGAAAATACCTGCTGATATTGTAAAAACTTTATAAGGAATAGGTGTTAGTCCAGCCACAAACATAGCCCAGGCTCCATAACGAGTAAAGATCTCTTCTACCTTTTTAACCGTCTGGGCAGAAGCAAAACGGTAGAGTAAAGGCTGACCAATTATTTTACCGAGAACATAGCCCAGATAGCCCCCAGCCACCGAGGCCAATGTACAAAGTAAGGCATAAATAAGTGCTTGATTAGAACTAGATAAACAAAGGGGAATTAATAATAAATCCGGTGGAACAGGAAAAAAAGAAGATTCGGCAAATGCCAGTACTAGTAATCCCCACAGGCCATAGGCTTCAAAAAGAGCTAGCATTTGGCCTAGCATTTACTCTCCCCCTTAATATTTATTATTACGTACTGTTGCTATCCATGGCAGGTAGGAACTTAACGGATATGGCCATCACCATAGATAATAAACTTGGTAGTTGTTAGTTCATGCAGACCCATAGGACCACGGGCGTGGAGTTTTTGGGTACTAATTCCCATTTCTGCTCCAAAACCGAAAACATTGCCATCCGTAAAGCGGGTAGATGCATTGGCATAAACCGCTGCTGCATCAACTGCAGCTAGAAAACGTCGAACATTACTATAGTTCTGGCTTACTATTGCTTCGCTATGACCAGTTCCATGAGTATTTATGTGCTCTATAGCTTCTTCCACATCATCTACTATTTTTACTGCTAAGATTAGATCAAGGTATTCCATATCCCAATCCTCAGAATTAGCTGATTTCACCTGGCCTACAATTGCCCGGCTGCGCTCACATGCTCGAATTTCCACACCTGCATCTTGTAGTTCCTTAACCATCGAAGGCAAAAAAGCTTCCGCCACTGCAGTATGAACCAGAAGGGTCTCAGCTGCATTGCATACCGAGGGTCGCTGCACTTTAGCATTAAATACAATAGCATGAGCTTTATTAAGATCGGCATATTCATCAACATATACATGACAATTGCCCATACCGGTCATTATATAAGGTACAGTTGCGTTATCCATCACCACTTGTTTAAGTCCTTTACCGCCGCGCGGAATTAAGACATCAAGATAACCATTCATCTTCATCATAACTTTAGCAGCTTCCCGGTCCTCACTGTCCACCAACTGTATAGCTCCTTGCGGGATTCCCAAGCGGCTGGCAGCTCCAGCAATTATACGGGCAATAACCCGGTTAGAGTTAAGCGCTTCGCCGCCACCCCGCAGGAGAATAGCATTGCCAGCTTTTAAACAAAGTCCCGCAGCATCAGCAGTTACATTAGGTCGGGATTCATAAATTATACCGACTACCCCTATGGGGGTGCGAATACGACCTACTTCAATTCCATTGGGACGTCTCCACATTCCCACAACTTCACCAATAGGATCAGGAAGAGCCGCAATTTCTCGCAAGCCCTGAGCCATATCCTTGACCCGCGACTCGTTAAGGGCTAAGCGCTCCAGTAAAGCTGAGCCAAGCCCCTGTAGACGGCCATTTTCCAGATCTCTTCGATTAGCTTCTAACAATTGCGGGATATTGACCTCCAGATCTTCTGCCATGGCTAATAAAGCTTCATTCTTAACCGTAGTTGATGCAGTCGCTAAATAACGTGCCGCTATCTTAGCCCTTCTCCCTTGTTCCAATAATATTTCCTCTAACTTATTACCCATACCTATTCTCTCCTTTATAAATGTTCCACCCATAAATTATTACGATGAATTACTTCATCATAATCCTTACCATGTAGTATTTTTTTAATATCTGAACTTTTCTTACCCGCTATTTGCTTAATTTCACCAGAACTATAGTTGACCATGCCCCGTGCTATCTCCCGCCTATCGTTCGCTGTCACAACTGCTACTACTGTCCCTCTTTCAAAGTCGCCCTCAACCGCTACTATTCCTGATGGTAAAAGGCTTTTACCCTTTTTCAGCAAAGCAATTTCTGCTCCCGGATCAACCAGGACCTGACCCTGGGTCACTGTTCCAAAAGCAATCCATTTTTTGCGTGCATGCAGCTTTTCTTCCCGCGGTATGAAAAGGGTTCCAATTTTCTCACCGCTAATAATACGGTGAATAACATTATCACTATCACTGTTAGCAATAACCATTGGCACCCCAGCCGCCATACAAATTCGAGCGGCTTTTAGTTTGGTCAGCATACCCCCGCTGGAAAAACTGCTGCCCCGGTTCCTGGAATTCTCCTCCAGTTCCAAAGTAATCTCTTCGACCTCACTTTGCAAACAAGCCTCCTGATTCACTCTAGGATCGGAATCATATAATCCATCAACATCTGATAATATTATAAGAAGATCAGCATTTACTATTGCAGAAACTAGGGCTGACAGGGTATCGTTATCCCCGAATCTTATTTCCTCAACCGCCACTGTATCATTTTCATTAATAATAGGAATTACCCCTAATCCTAATATAGCCAGAAGGGCATTAGTTGCATTAAGATAGCGCAGGCGTTCATCCAGATCTCCCCGAGTAAGCAAAACCTGGGCAACAGTTTTGCTATATTCGCCAAATAGCTTTTCATAAAGATGTACCAGGGCTCCCTGACCTATCGCAGCTAAAGCTTGTTTCTCTGGGATTGTATGAGGAAGCTTGTTAAACCCCATCCGGTTAGCTCCTACACCAATAGCCCCTGAGCTTACCAGCAGTACCTCTATACCCCGGTTATGTAAATCTGCCATTTCCCTTACAAGCCGTTCAATTCGCTGTAAATTAAGCTTTCCGTTACTATATGTAAGGGTACTTGTTCCAACTTTAACCACTACCCGCTGGCAGAGTTTTAAATCCTCCCTTTGGCTCAATTCCACCACTCCATTTTTTAATCACTATAGTCAAATTCAATTCCTTTTATTCTCACTGTATCCCCGGCCTTAATTCCCTTTTCCCGCAAAGCCTGCTCCAGACCCATCCGTTCGACTATTCTCTGAAACCTCTGCAAACCATCATCTGTATTAAAGTTTGTCATAGCCAAAAGTTTTTCAATTCTCGCTCCGCTTACTTCAAATACACCATCAACTTTATCAATTACAAAAGCCTCTTCTTCTTCAAAAAGGTGCATTACCGGCTTTTCACCACAATTAACAATATCCCGGGGAACTTTCTGCAGCAGCTCATAAGCCGCTTCAACTAGCCTATCAATCCCCAGGCCGGAAACCGCCGAAACAGCATAAACTAAATCACCATACTTTGCTACAAGTCTCTCATAATTCTCCTGGGCAGCAGGGATATCTATTTTATTAGCAACTATTAAATATGGCCTTGACTTTAAATCAGTTTGGTAAAGTTCCAATTCTTGGCGCAAAACCTCAAAATCATCAATCACGTCGCGACCTTCAGTTTGGGCAGTATCTAATACTATTAAAAGTATACGGGTTCTTTCGATATGGCGCAGGAATTCATGACCTAAACCTGAACCCTGATGAGCTCCCGCAATCAAACCGGGAATATCCGCTACAACAAAAGACTCCCCGCTCCTGGTCATTACAACCCCCAGATTAGGTACCAGTGTTGTAAAAGGGTAGTCAGCAATTTTAGGTTTGGCTGCCGATATGCGTGATATTAAAGTAGACTTTCCAGCATTGGGGAAACCCACTAATCCGACATCAGCTAATAGCTTTAACTCCAGTATAATCCATCTCTCCTGGCCGGGCTCGCCGTTTTCGGATACAGAAGGTGCCTTATTGTTAGCAGTGGCAAAACGCGCGTTTCCCCTTCCCCCGCGCCCACCCCGGGCTACCACTGTTTCCTGGCCATTTCTAGTAAGATCAGCAATTACCTCCCCATTACCATCATCCTTTATAATAGTGCCTACAGGAACTTTAACTATTAAATCCTCACCCCAGGCACCATGCATATTTTTCCCCTGACCATGAGCACCGCGCATAGCTTTAAAATGACGGCGATACTTGAAATCCATTAAAGTGCTTAGACCTTTATCAGCTACAAAAATAACGTTGCCCCCGCGTCCTCCATCACCACCAGAAGGACCTCCCATAGGCACATATTTTTCCCGGCGAAAAGCAACTATACCATTGCCACCATCTCCACCCCGCACATATATTCGGGCACGATCGATAAACATTTATTTCAACTCCTCGATAATAACCTTATACTTCCCTGCTTCAGGTTTTTGCCATTCAAAAAGCATTATGATACTCTTTCCTATTTCATTTAAGGAGAGGCTTATCCTCAAATTATCGTCTTTTTCTTGCAACCTTTGGGATAGGGCTGATAATGTGTTAAATGGTTCATTTAGTTCCATTAATCTACTCCATGAATTGATATTCAGATCTTTATACCTGAGTATTATCCCCAAATTACGAGCCTTTAGAAGCTGATTATAAAAATAAAGAATTGCTTGGTTATCCGGGATCTCGAATATATTTCGTTCTGCAGCCAAATTTTCTACTATCTCTAGTATATACTCCCTTGCTTGATATGGTTGATTAAGATCTATGTAGCCTAAGATCACCTGTAGATAATTACCAAAATCATGTCTTAACTGCCTCAGGGTTTCTACCGTGTGCATATCTCCCATAAGTTCCCCTCTTTCTTCTCCCTAATAATAACAAATCGACCTGTAAATCTCCACGTTTCCCCTTCAAAATCCAGAAAAGGCAAAGAGGGAAAGCAGTAGGCTTTCCCTCTTTATTTTAATCTATTACAAACCCGTCCTATACTATTGCATCTAAAGGGTATACACTAACCTGTTTTTTATCTCTGCCTTTTCTTTCAAATTTAACTTTACCATCTATAACCGCAAATAAAGTATCGTCCCCGCCGATCATCACATTGTTACCTGGGTGAATTTTGGTTCCCCGCTGTCTTACCAAGATGTTACCGGCTCTAACTACTTGACCATCATATCTTTTAACACCTAAGCGTTTAGATTTACTATCTCTTCCGTTCTTGGAACTACCGACACCTTTTTTATGGGCAAATAATTGCAAATCAAACTTAAACATCTTACAACCTCCTCACTTCAAGTTTTATAAAATTACCATAAGTCTCCTGCATGGAAAGCATTCCGGCCTCCATAGTAGAAAGAATAATCTGGGCTTTTTTCATATCTTCCGGATCAATTCCGGAGGGAATCTTACACTGTAGATAGCCTTCTTCAATATGATATTTTATTTTTGTTTTCAGGTTCTTAAGTAATCCCAGCAAGGTAGTCTGTGCTACTGCAGATATCCCGGCACAGTATATATCTTCCCCCTGAGGCGCAAAACCAGCATGACCTGTAACCTGATAAGATATTATATCATTACCCTTATAGGTAATTAATACATAAATCATTAAGCTTCAATTTTAATTACTTTGAGTTTGGTAAAGGGTTGCCGATGGCCTTGTTTTCTACGATAGTTTTTTCTCCTCTTGTACTTAAAAACGACTATCTTTTTTTCTTTACCCTGTTCCAAGACCTCGACTTCGATCTTAGCATTAGCAACTAATGGATTACCAACCTTGACCCCATTTTCACCACTTACCATTAATACCTGGTCAATATTTAGGCGGTCACCAACAGCAGCATTTAATCTTTCGACCTTTAATATTGAACCCTCACTTACCTTGTACTGTTTTCCACCACTTGTAATAATTGCATACATTACTCTTTGACACCCCCATATTTTTCGAGACTCGCCGGTTGCAAGGCAGGCAAAAGCCATTTATAAGCCCGAACCGGGCGGTTGCAAAAAACATGCAACCCAAATTTTAAATTAACATAAATATAAACCTGAGTCAAGGAAATTAGATCTATGGTATGTCTATTGTGAATAAGCCCCATGTTGTGCCCTTAAGGGTATGCCCTACCCCCGTAGCTGGTACTACCCGGCGAGCTCGGGTTAATACGTATATATTTTATAGTCACCAAGATTAAGATCAGGATTTGCAAGTAATTTAACTTTTTTTTGCGTATTGTTTTCTATATAAGCCAAGTTTTTATCATCACTTTGAATATATTCGCATACCCGGGGGTTGGTTTCGCAACATATTGTTTCATTTTCCACATACCCCATATTAACCAATTTCCTCTTAATTTCACAAGATATTGCTAAAAGGTTTATTATTTTTCCCCGGCCATTGCAGCTGGAGCATTCATCCATAAAAAATTTAGAAATACCATAGCGTGACTTTTTTCTGGTCATTTCCAGGAAACCTAATCCGGTTATGCCAACAATCCGGGTGTGTGCCTTATCCTTGGATAATTCCCTTTTAAGTGTGTGGATTACTTTATCTTCATTATCTTTATTCTTCATGTCAATAAAATCGATTAAAATAATACCACCCAGGCTGCGTAATCTTAATTGGCGCGGAATCTCCACTGCTGCTTCCATATTTAAGTTAAATACTGTTTCTTCAAAATCGTTTTTTCCAGTAAACTTGCCACTATTAACATCAATTACAATCATAGCTTCAGTTTCATTGATTATTAAATAACCACCATTACGCAACCATACTTTGCGTCGTAGACTCCTGCGAATATCCTTTTCGAGTCCATATTTCTCACAAAGATCACCTTCTTCAAATTGAACGGTAAAATCACGGAAGGACTTTTTACTATTCATATAGTGAATAATCTTTTTCTTTAGTCTTTCGTTATTAACTACTACTCGGCGTATGTCACCATCCAGGTAATCCCGCAAGGTTCTTTCCAACACATCAATATCTTCATAAATAAGACTAGGGGCACGCCTGTGCTCAAAACGTTGGTTTATATCTTCCCATACCTTTATAAGGTTATATATTTCTTTTAAGATCTCTTCATCTTCAGCATCCTGGCAGGCAGTACGTAAGATTATTCCCATATCGGTCAACTTATGCCTTTCCAATAGTTGCCGCAAATGTTCACGCCGGTGACTATTAGTTAATTTACGCGAAATACTAATATCCATCTGGTATGGTAAAAGGACAGTAAAGTGACCTGGAATACTTAAATTCCCGGTTACCCTGGCACCTTTCTCGGAAAAGGCTTCTTTTTTTACCTGTACCATTATATCCTGACCGCTTTTAAGTAGATCCAGGGTATTACTACCCTTGGTCATTCCCGGTATGATTATATCACCTGCATATAAAAAAGCATTCTTGGAAAGCCCAATATCAATAAAAGCACATGATAGTCCTGGTAATATATCTTTGACCTTCCCTTTGTAAATATTACCTACATTTTCGTCCTTATTTGCCCAAAAGATCTCCACCAAGCGCCCATCCTCAACAATGGCTATACGCGATTCCCAGGGATACACTTCGGCAATTATTTCTCTATCCAAATAACTTCACCTTTTCCAGTGGTGTATAGTAACGGTTATCCAATCTAATAAAATTTCCGCTACGGTAGATATCGATAATGTTGTCCTGGTTAATTCCAGTTGTTATTAACAAGTCTCTAAGCTCATCAAAACGAATGTTAAGAGGTTCTCCTGTAGTTCCCCATATATCAACTATAGCTAAATCTTGCCAGCCGTTTATTTCCAGGTTAAGAATCCCGGGTTTTAAATCCTTGTCCAAATCCTTTTTTTTACCCCGGCTTTTTACCACTAGTTTTTCCTGCTGCAGCAACCTGTCTTTCCATTCCTGCAACAGAAGGACTGGAATGTCCAGTATAAAAGAATAACAGGCACAGTTGATACTTTTCATCAATGTCGGGGTATTAACTGAAATTGCTCTACAGTCTTTAATACGTATATTTCCAGGCAAAGACTGGTTCATCTTTTCTATAAAATCATCGCCCTTTATCTCTAGGGATGTTTCCAAATCAAAATATTCCCGTTTCCCCCACAAACCAACTGGCAGAACAGTACCCATAGAAAGGCGAATATGCGGATTAAACCCTTCACTCAAGGCATATGGCACCTGGGACCGACGCAGAGCTCTGGCCATAAGATTCATCATATCCAGATTAGATAGAAACCTTAAATCTGGCCCGACACTATACTCAGCTCTTAATCGCACCCTGATCCCTCCTTAATCTGAAGTTCAACTCCCAATGTCATACAAACCCCACAATCCCTACACCCTTCTTGACGGCAGTCGGGAGTACTAATCCCCTTCTTAGCCTTTTCGTTTTCTTCAAGCAAGTATTCCCGATCTATACCTGTCTCAATAAATTCCCAGGGGAATATTTCTTCCAAATTGCGCTGGCGGCATGTATAAAAATCAGGATTAACCCCTGATTCCTGTAGTGCTTGCTGCCAAAGGTCAAAACGGAAATACTCTGACCAACCATCAAATTTACAGCCTTTTTGCCAGGCATTAAAAATAGCCTGGGCTAAACGGCGATCGCCCCGGGCCATGACTCCTTCCAGGTAACTAGTTTGGCTGTCATGAAAGCTTAGCTTAATATTTTTCCGTTTTTCTCTCATTATGTAACCACGTTTCTTATTCAACTCTTCAATACTGTTTTGTTTTTCCCACTGAAAGGGGGTATGAGCTTTGGGAACAAAGGAAGATACGCTAGCCCTAACTTCTACTGGTCGACGCGCATATTTGTTTCCGATAGCCTTAACCTTATTAAGCAGATCAGTTATTCCATCCAGATCAGCTTCAGTTTCAGTTGGCAGGCCAATCATAAAATAAAGCTTAAGCGAAAGCCAACCCGATTTAAATGCTGCTTCAACTGCTTTATATAGTTGTTCCTCAGTTACGTTTTTATTTATTACATCCCGAAGGCGCTGGGTACCTGCCTCCGGAGCCAGGGTCAGGGTTGTCTTGCGCACCTTTTGAACTTCATTGGCCAAATCGATGGAAAAAGCATCTACCCGTAGAGAGGGTAGGGAAACTCCTGTACCCTGGGAACCATATTCATTTACCAGATCCTTTACCAGGGAATCTATCCCAGAGTAATCCAGGGTACTTAAGGAAGCCAATGATATTTCCTCGTAACCAGTACTTGCCATCTGGGCAGCTGCTTGTTTCTTAAGGGTATCCACACTTCTTTCCCGCACCGGGCGGTATACCATACCAGCATGACAAAAACGACAACTCCGCTGGCACCCCCGCATTACCTCCAGTACAGCCCGGTCATGGACTATATTCATATATGGTAATACCGGTTTATCAGGATAGTAAGCCTTATCTAAGTCAGCTACTACCCGTCTCCTTGTTTTCCTGGGTACCTCATTTATAGTAGGTTCCATACTTTTTATAGTACCATTTTCATTATATCTTATCTCATAAAAAGCAGGTACATATACCCCTTCTATCCCCGCTAATTTTCGCAAAAGCTCGTCCCTTTTCACCTTACGATGTTGCTGAACACAGTCCAGAAACTCCAGGGTAACTTCCTCGCCATCACCTATGACAAAGGCATCAAAAAACCGGGCAAAGGGCTCCGGGTTAAATACTACCGGTCCACCGGCAATCACCAGAGGACAACCTTCTTTTCTTTCATGTGACCATAGAGGTATACCAGCCAAATCCAGCATATTTAATACATTGGTAATTGATAGTTCATACTGCAGAGAAAAACCGACAACATCAAATTCTCCCAACGGGCGGAATGACTCCAAAGCATATAAAGGTATGTTCTCCTGGCGCATAATCTCTTCCATATCTGGCCAGGGAGCAAAAGAGCGTTCCATCAGGTGATTGCTCTTTTCATTCACCAGACCGTAAAGTATCTTCCCCCCGATATGTGACATGCCTACTTCATAGACATCAGGAAAAGCAAATACCATTTTAGCTTCAGCTTGTTGCCAGTCCTTTTGGATGATGTTGAGTTCCCCCCCGGCATAGCGTACCGGTTTGGACACCCGTGGTAATATATCCCTGAATAATTTTGCTTTCAATACTAAGGCCTCCATAATATATTTGCAACTTTCAGTATTATATATATTACCATAAATGCTTTTTACTAAAACATTTACTAGTAAGTAAAACAAACTTTGTTTTAAACAAAAAACCGTCTTATAGATACACTTAACCATTACCTGGGAAAAGAAGCATATCGTTACAGACGGCCTTTTTCTATCTATATATTTGTCTAACCATTATGGAGCAAGCAAAACTCTTATCCCCTGTCTTTCGTGTACTATTTCAAAAGCAGTTTCAAAATCAGCCAAAGGAAATTCATGAGTTGCAATAGGTTCAACATTTAAACCATTGTTTATCATTTTTACAGCCTGGTGAAAAGTTTTTAGCTCATAAGCTCTACTCCCAATAATACTTGTCTCACTTAATGCTAATTTGGTCATCGGTACTTCGCTTCCCGTTGGAGGTAAACCTACTACACTAATTCTTCCCCGCTTTGCCAGCATTAGCATTGCTTGTGGCACTACTGCAGGATCTCCCGCAACATCATACACCACATCTGCTCCTCTGCCGCCCGTAATATCTCTTACCATTTCCACAGAATCTTGTTCATCGGAATTAATGATAACATCAGCACCCAATGTTTTAGCCAAATTTAATCTATCTTTATCAGCCGATGTGCCAGAAACTATTATTGGCGAAATTCCTAAAGATTTTAATATCAAAACCATTAGCAATCCGATTGCTCCTGGACCCATGATAAGTGCAGAGTCGCCAAATTCAGGCCGTACCCTTTCGATCGCATGAATTGCAACACACAAGGGCTCTATAACAGCCCCAGCTTTAAAACTAACATTATCAGAAAGCCTAATTATACTCTGCGCTTTAACTGGTATGAACTGGGCAAATCCTCCATTATAATCAATGCCTAAAAATTTTCTATCATCACATATGTTAACATAACCTTGAGCACAATAACTGCATTGTCCACATTCAACTATAGGATTTACGGTTACACGATCTCCAACGTTAATGCCTTTCACCTGTTCACCTATTTGGGATACAACTCCAGAGAATTCATGTCCAAAGATTGTAGGAAAATTAAATTTATAAAAACCAGCAATAGCTTCATTCCAATAATATAAGGAATGATCTGTTCCGCAAATACCGCAATACTTTATTTCAACTAAAACTTGATCAGGGTTAATTGAAGGAATTGGAACCGATGCATATTCCATATACCCAGGTGCTCCCTTGGTTTTAATTACAGCATTCATCATAACTATTGCCTCCTTTGTAATTTAATTAATTCGCTCAAAAATGAATATAAAAATAATAAGCTTTATAAGTCCCCTGTTAGCGCATATTACTGAATTATTTTCCTAAATAACCACCGTCAACCGGAATGGTAGCCCCGGTAATATATTGTGAAGCATCTGAAGCAAGAAAAACGGCTATACCTTTTAAGTCATCTACTTCGCCCCATCTGCCCATTGGTATACGTTTGGTTGCCTCTTCATATTGCTGGGGGTTTACTGTTTTCATATTTGCGGTAAGCTCAGTAATTATATAGCCAGGAGCAATAGCATTTACATTAATACCTTTGCTCGCCCATTCATTGGATAATGCCTTAGTAAGCTGCATAATTCCACCTTTACTAGCCGTATAAGCGGGAATCATTGTTGCCCCAAAAAATGAACACATTGAAGCAATGTTTATGATTCTGCCATAACCTTGCTTTATCATTGTACGTGCCGCTAATTGACAAATAAAAAAGACGGCATTTAGATTAATGTCAATAATCTTTTTCCATTTATCTATTGGGAATTCCTCAGCAATACATCTATATTGAATACCTGCTCCATTTACTACAATATCCACGCGGCCCTCTAACTTTTCTAAGGATTCGTTATAAATTCGCTGGAGATCTTCAGTAACGGTTAAGTCACCTTTTACAGCATATACAGCAGGACCGTTTTTTCCCAGCGTTGCAGCAGATTTATCAACTATATCCAATAAATCAATCAGAACAATTTGTGCACCTGCTTCATGAAGTCCCTCAGCAATGCTATAACTTATTCCCTTGGCTCCCCCTGTAACTATTGCCTTCTTTCCGGCAAGGCTGAATTTATCCATTATATTTTGCATCATAAACTGCCTTCCTTTCATATTTTGTTAATGACTTTTTGATATATCTTTATTATATTATCCGAATAATAGAAAAGTGGGTTTTTATTAATTATTAGCGGCATTAAATAATTATTAATTGCAATAGTTAAAACTTACATAGCAATTATTCTACCTGTACTGTAGAAATAATTTCCTCTTTATTTTTCAGAAGCTTTAGAAAAGCTGTAGCAGCTTTTAATGTAAGTAAAGCAAACCCATAAGGTGCAGTATAAAAGAAAGGATATAATGGCCAGAGATTAGCTCCCGCACGCATTTGCATGTTCTTAGCTGTTCCTATTAATGCATATTCCAACGTAAAATAGGTAACCAATGCAAATAGTATAACCTCAAGCAACAAATAGAGACCTTTTATCCAAAATTGAACCCTTTCGGGGCACTTATTAGCAAGATTATCTACCATTGGAAATGTACCTGACATATAACTATATGCAAATGCCGGAAAAACAGCTAAAGGCATTAGATAAAAACCAGTCATTTCAATTAAACCTGGTATTATAACAGTCCCGGTAATATAACGGCCAACTGAAGATATAAGAACAAATACCATCATAAGAAAAATAGCTATAGAAGCTAAAGTAATACTTAAATTTATTAATTTGTTTAAAATAATATCAAAATTATCGACAACATCTAATTTTTTAGTTGTAACAGAATTAAGATTTTCTTCTATATCTAATTCCACAAACAATCCCTCCTCCGAGTTTCGATCATATTCCAATTTAATTCAGGGAATATGAGTGTAGCCATGTATCAGGTGGGCATCTTAGGTGTAAAAAGGCTTTATACCTAAGATGCCCCGCAGCTTATTGTTTCAAAGGATTCAGGATAAGAAAACCTACAAACTCATAAGTTCTTCCGGCACTACTGCTCCTGCTTCAACCATACAATCACGCCACAGTCTGGCTGCTTCTAGTCCAGGCATTCCTTCCGCTGTAACTTTATCAATCCAACCATACCAGGTTTCTACTATGGCCTTATTAATTAAGTTCTGAGTTTCAATTGGCAACTCCGTAAAATCCACAAAGGTTGAACCCATTCCTTTCGCCAGTTCAATTGTTGGATCTACCAAGGACATCCAATACTTTGCCCCTTCAATTGCTTGTTCCCTTGCGGCAGTATACATTATCTCCCTGATATCTTCGGGGAAACTTTCCCAAGTCTCTTTAAGGAAAATATTTTCTCCTGTAAAGGTTCCCAAAGTAAGCCCACGTATGTTATATTTTGCTACATCCTGGAATCCATAACCCTGCCAATCAGCAATACTAAAAATTATCCCGTCAATTGTTCCCCGGGTCATAGCATCATATATTTCTGTTGATACCATAGTAACCGGTGTAGCACCTAATTTTCCTGCAAATATTTCGTGTGAACGCGTAGATCCTCGTAAAATCAAACCTTTGAAATCCTCTGGATTCTTTATCTCTTTTTTATAGGTGGAAATAATATAATTATCTAAAGCAGGCATAGGAAGTGCAACATATCCATGATCTGCTATGTTTAGATCATAATAAGTTTTATCACCTTGAAGTTTTACATCACTATCAAACAATTTGAGATAGGCTTTAGTTGTAGTTAATGCATCGGTTTTTAAAACAGGTAAAGAAGCTATATCTGCCATCGGAAACAAATCCGGATGGTATGTTCTCATTCCACTTAATGCCATATCTATCTGTTTAGATTCTAATGCAGTAAGTTCGCCACCCATTGGTACTAATTCAGCAGATGGATATACATCAAAATCAACTCGTCCCCCACTCTCCTGTTTTACCCGTTCCATCCACGGAACATGGTAACCTACCATATATCCCTGTTTAGGCGGCATAGCCCCTGCAGCACGTATTTTTATTACTTTCTCTGAATTATTATCAGAAGTATCGGCAGAATTGGATGAACACCCCGAAATAATCAGTGCCATAATTAAGGTTAATGCCAATAAGTACTTTTTCATCTCGTAATTTCCCCTCTCCGTATAGTAAATTTTTTAATCCTAAAATTAGGAATCTATAATTTACGACTCCAATCCCTAATTATCTATCCTGCCATTTGACTTGGTAGCCATAAGGCAATTTCCGGGAAAAACCACATAAGCCCTCCTACCACCCCCATACCTATTGCTCCAAATACTATAGTGTAACGAAATATTGAAGTTAGCGGAACTCCTGTTACCCCACTTGCCGAAAAAACTGATAATCCTATTGGCGGTGTAATCAAACCAAGACATAAAAGCATGCCAATCATGACGCCAAACCATAATGGCTCTACCCCTATTACCTCCATTAAAGGATATGTAATCGGTACAGCCATTATCATGGCAGCAGCGCCCTCTAAAAACATACCTAAAATAAAATAGAATAACATAAGAAGTATTACGACAAGAAGGGTCATATCAAGTATAGGGTCAAGTAAGCTTATTATAGTAGCTGGTATTTTTAATAAAGAAACTAAACGCCCAAATAATTGCGCGGTAAGTATGATAAACATAATCATCGCAGTTATGCTTGCAGTTTCCTTTAAAGCTTTTTTTAAAAAATTTATATTTAATCTTCCTAACCCAGCGCAATATAATAATGAAACAAATGTTGCAGCAGCAGCTGCTTCGGTTGGGGTAAATATTCCTGTATAAATCCCCCCCAATACAATAACTATAAGCATAACACCCATTACGCAAGAAATGGCAATTGACTTTATCTCTTCCTTACTGTTTTCAATATGATCATTAAAACCACTATGTACATTCAACTCTTGCGAATCTCTTTTTTCTGGCTCCTTGCGTCTTTCAAAAATATTGTATGTGACTACAACGCAAACAGCATAAACTATCATCAAAAGAAGACCTGGTATTAATGCTCCCATAAAAAGTTTTCCAACAGAAGTTTCAGTTAAGGATCCATAGATTATAAGAATAATGCTTGGGGGGATAATAGCTGCAAGAGAACCGCCGGTTGCCGTTGTAGCTGCTGCCAAAGCAGGGCTGAACCCATGTCTTTGTAATTGCGGTGCAATAGTTTTTCCAAGTGCTGCAGCTATAGCAGCTCCAGATCCAGACACCGCTCCTAAAAAACCACCTATAAATATTGTAACAGCACCCAGAAGTGAAGGACGACCGCGTGATATTTTATATGCCACAAGGTACATATTATCTACGATATTAGCCTGCATAATGCAATATGCCATGAAAATAAAAAGAGGAATTGGAGTCAGGCCATATGCTGCAACAGTAATGAAGGGATCGTTTTGAAGCATACCCGTCATGGTATTTTGCCCATAAAGAACAAAAGTGCCTAATACACCTATTGCCAGTAATATAGTACCAATTCTCATTCCTGTAAGTAGAAACAAAAGGAATGGTACTAATACAATAGCCGTTGCCATTATTTGTTCGCCTCCTATTGTATTGCTCTCATAAACTAGGTACGAACGCTTCTTTTCCAGTAGTAACCTATAAAATTCACCCCTTTCTATTAAACACCTTAGGAATTAATTTCAAGACAGTTGCATTTTTTTGTATAGTATCCGTTTACTGTATAATTTTACACTTTGGCCTAGGGTTAGAGTCAATATCCTTGATTACTTCTCCTTATTTCCATTAATTCTGAAGTTATTTACTTATATGTATATATTTATATTTTAATTAGTTAGTATTAATCATCAAAAAAACTAATTAGTT